>CAZQTE010000073.1:0-17483 GCA_964595615.1 uncultured Saprospiraceae bacterium | reverse complement strand
GATGAAAAATATTCAAGCCTTCATTAAAATGGATTTTGTGCCGAATGATTTGCGTCTGGCTTTGTTGCAAGACATTGTTTCTTCGCCAAATGCTGCGCTTAAAATGGTCATGGCGGATGCGGAGATTAGTAAGATGTTATTGCAGCGGATGTAGGTTTAAATATGAAATAGGAAGTATGAAATATGAATTTTTATTCTTGTTTTAAAATTATTAGATATGATTATTTCGGATATTAAAAATGTTGATTTTTCAAAGTTTTATGGCTCTTCGCTAACTTTTGAAGACCCTTTAGCTTCGGCATCAGATATTATTTTTCTATTGGAAAATTTATCTGTTGACATAAATTCTCTAATCTTCAAGTCTAATAGTACCGTTCCAGTTCATTTTGGGTATTTAAAAGAGTTAAAAAAATTATCAATAGATAATGGGAATGGTGAACTTATAAGTCCTGTAGTTTTTGATATGCCGATAGAAAATTTAGAAATTTATAATTGGTCTCAAAAAAGTATTCCTCTTTCAATATTCCGAAATGAAAATCTTAAAACATTGTATTTGACTGGTTCTTATGAGAGTCTACCTACTGGTGATTACTATTTACCTAATTTAATAAATGTGTACTTTAGTTCAATTCATTTAAATATAATACCAAAAGGCGACCATTTTATTCCTAAATTAAATAGGTTTCAAATATATAGAGGAAGCTATGAAAAAATTCCTGACAGTCTTTTTACAGGAAAAAACTTAGTATCCTTAAATGTTTATTCATCGGAATTAAAAGAATTACCGTCAATTATTTCTAAATGTACGAAATTATCAACCTTAGTAATTAACGCCCCTCTTCATAATGGAATTCCTAATTTGGAAGATACTGTTTTACAAGAAATCTCTCTCTTCGGATTACAAAAAGATGATTATAGTGGTTGTATTTTGCCTGCTACACTTAAAAATATGAAATATTCTGGGAAATCGACGGTTTCTCATCTTCCCTCATTGATTAATTGTGTAAATCTTATTTCTTTGTCAATAAACACTGTTCAATATTATCCTGTTTTGGCTTCTGATTTAAGTTCACTTGAGACATTCAATGCTATTAATGTAAATGATAATATCCTTCCCAAAAGTATTAGTTCAGCAAGAAATATAAGGCGATTTAGTATGATGAAATGTCCTATAAGTGAATTTCCTAATTTTCTAACAGAATGTGCTCAACTTGTTTCGTTGAGAATTGGAGGAATTAGAGCAACATATTTTCCTACGGATTGGAAAAGATGTGTGGCATTGGAACAAATTGTTATTGACTCGAAGACCTTACGTATTACATCATTGGATTTTGCTAAGGACTTAAAAAAATTAAAAGACTTAACTTTATCTGGCAATTACAATATTAATAAATATTCTCTGATTTCAAAAAGGAAAACTCCTATCTCTTTAAGTGGTTCTTTTTTGAATTCATGTAAATTTAGACCTATTGATAACAGTAACAGAAATTTAGAATCCCTTACAATTGTAGATTTTGCCGCTGCTTTAGGAAAAACTAAGCTTTCCGACGCAGATAAAGAATATTTTTTCGACCTCTTCTGGAAAACGCCAACAGTTGAAGAACTCCCAATTTTCGACTTCTCGACCTTCCTCAAAGCTTTAAATATCAATTTCCGACCTCTTGCACAGCTCATGCAGCGCCGCTTAGTTCGCGAGGTTTTATTGCAGCATTTCGTCAAAATGAAATTGGTGAAAAACCCAATTGCATTTGAAGCAACCGATGAAAAATTCCTGCTGCTGCCCGATAGTAAACCGATGTTGGACAATGTGCGTGTATTTTTGAGAAATGAGTCAGCAGACAATGTCAGACTAGGCTTGCAAATGCTAAAAACGGGCGGTGTGCCTGCGGAAATGGCAGAGGAACTTCTACTCCTCGCCAAGACAGATGAAAATGCGGATGTCCGTAAAGATGCACAAGAACTTTTATCAGATGTTGCGCCGCCAGATTGGTCGGATTTGATCAAAAATCAGCTTCAGTTTTATGTCTCAGGAAGAAACTATACCAAGGGCTTTTTTACCAAGAAATTAAATGAATTGGTAGAACGGACAAAGCCTAAAACGGCTGTATTTTTTGCTTTATTATTACGTCGGAAGTATAGCCAGTTGCCAGGTTCTTCAACTGAGATTGATGAGTTTTTATTTAAAATTGCGCAATCTTTAAATATCGAAAAAAAATTACTAAGCAAAAGAGCAGTTGTCTTTATCAATGGGACGACGAGTTGGAAGAAAACAGAGATAAAAGAGAAATTAGAAGCGATTGGTTTGAAATATGCGACCAAATATTCAAAAAAAGTAACGCATGTTTTAATTGGAAAAAATCCATACCTTTTTGATATACAACGTAATGATTTTCAAATACTTATCGAAAATTTCTTGCAAACTTATTTGTCGCAATCTGCACCTGATTTCTTAGAACAAGCAGAGAAAGAAGGAGATACGGAAATGGCAGATAATGTCATGGAGTTTTTAAATAGCGAAGATGCTGCTAGTGTTTTAGTTGGTTTAGAAATGCTAAAAACGGGTGGAGTGCCAGAGCGTATTTTACCGACACTTTTGGTTTTACAAAAGTCTTATGACGATGCAAAAGTACGCGGTGCAGCCAAGAAATTATTAGAGAGATACGGACCGCCACGTTGGTTGCCTTTATTGAATAGTCGTTTGATTTTTAAGTCAATAGGTAAAGGAGGAAAAGAGACAGATAATTACAATCGTTTACTTAAATTAGAGAAAGAAGTTTCGACCGAAGTCGCTTCAGAATTATCTCTACTTTTTTATAAAAAATACAAACGCGGTTTGCGATTTTTGGTGAAACGAGGTGCAAAATCTGGATCATTTCATCAGCAAGCATTCGCTGCAATGTATGAAAATGGCTTATTAAATTTATCTAGTGGAGTTGGCTATACTGATTGGCGTCTTAGAGACAATCTCAATAATTATTATGGCTCGACTAGCATGATAAATATGTCGATTTCCTTTCCAAAAAATATAAATGATTTAGGGGAAATCAGGGAGATAGATTTGCATAATGTTAAGGTAAAAGCTTTGCCAAAGGGGATTACACAATTCGTAGATTTAGAGAAAATGGATGCTTCCTTCAATGGTTTGAAGTCTTTACCACAAGGCTTGAAAAAATTAGCTAAACTGGAAGAATTAGACTTGTCTCAGAATGAATTTACAAGTTTTCCTGACCGTGTAGTCGAGTTGACTAGCTTAAAAAAATTAGATTTGAGAAATCAGAAAACTAAGAAATTAGAAATACCTGCAAGCGTACAAGAAGCATTGCCCAATTGTGAGATTTTAGTGTAAAAAAAACGCCTTTTTGACTTTCTTTTTTATAGAAATATTGAACAAAAAACGATTGCACCCAATACAGGTATTTGACGAGAAATATTGATTGGTATGGATTTAGAAGAGGGGAGGACTAAAATCTAGTAAAGTAAAATCAAAATAAAATTTGCTTCTTGTGGATAAAATTGTACCTTTGCGCCCGCTGTAACCGATTTACATAATCGCTAACGGTCGTTATACGTTTTTTCATTCGCTAAATACTTGATAATCAATGATTAGAAACAAGATTTAGCAGTTACAGCCGAAAAAACGGGATAACTTCACAATATTTTAATTATCATGGCAGTATATCTCAAAAAAGAGAAAGTAGAAGAAATTTTCGCAAAGTACGGTGGTTCAGCAGGAAACACTGGCTCAGCAGAAGGTCAAGTTGCATTATTCACATTCCGTATTGCAGAATTGTCTAAGCACTTGAAAACAAACAATAAAGACCAATCTTGTCGTCGTACCTTATTGACACTTGTAGGTAAGCGTCGTCGTTTGTTGGCTTACTTGATGAAAAAAGACATTGTTAAATACCGTGAACTCATCGCAGAATTGGGTATCCGTCGTTAGTATTTACGATAAAATATATAAAAAAGGTGTTTCGCTCTTTAGTGAAACACCTTTTTTTGTTAGTGGAAGTTATGACTTGTTAGCTTATTGATTAGTTTTGTGCAAGCAATAATTAAAATAACTCAATATCGTAGATGGACATAGATCAAGTACGCATCAATTTTTCAGACGACTCTTTATTCATTTTGAATATTTGTCTGTCTTTTCTTATTTTTGGTGTGGCGCTGGATATTAAGTTGAGTGATTTTAAAAAAGTATTGACGCAGCCTAAAACTGTTAGTGTTGGACTGTTTTCTGAATATATTTTGTTGCCGATATTAACAATGATATTGATTTTTGCCTTTCAGCCACAAACTTCTTTAGCATTAGGTATGGTACTAATTGCCTGTTGTCCCGGTGGTACGACAAGTAACTTTATGGTACATTTTTCTAAGTCTAATGCGGCATTATCTGTTCTTTTAACTTCTATTACCACGATTGGAGCAATATTTATTACTCCATTGGCTTTTGAATTTTGGTCGAGTTTTGTGCCTGGAAAGGAGAACTTACCTGAATTGAGCATTGACCTGTGGGATATGGTGAAAAAAGTTATTCAGCTTATATTTATTCCTGTCATTTTGGGTATCTTTTTGAATGAAAAATACCCTTCTTTTACTGATAAGATTAAGAAATCGGTCGGTATCTTGTCTCTTGTCATTTTTTTTACCTTTGTCATTGGAGCTATTATTGCCAACTGGGAATTTGTCAAGAAATACATGTTTGTCGTATTTTGGATTGTAGTGGTACACAATAGTTTGGCATTTGTAGTGGGTTACTATACTGCCAAATTGTTTGGTGAAGTAGAGGCAAATGCACGTGCTATTTCCATTGAAACAGGTATTCAAAATTCAGGATTAGGTCTTATCTTAGTTTTTAATTTCTTTGACGGATTAGGTGGTATGGCGATGATTTTAGCATTCTGGGGAATGTGGCACTTGATATCAGGTTTCGGATTGGCTATGTGGTGGCGCAGGTCGGCTCAAAAAATGAAATAGACAAACTCTAAAAACAAACATCTCAAAAAAGCTTACAACTATAAATATGAAAGACTTATTTAAATTCGATTTTAAACACATCCGTGGTGATATTTTTGGAGGAATGACTGCAGCAATAGTTGCATTACCATTGGCATTAGCATTTGGGGTTTCTTCCGGATTAGGAGCAGCAGCAGGACTTTATGGTGCATTCGCAATTGGACTTATTGCTGCATTTTTTGGAGGTACACCGACCCAAATTAGTGGACCAACAGCACCAATGACTGTTATTTCTGCTATTTGTGTTACAGGTATCGTTGGCGCTTTTCAAGGAGATTTAGAGCGTGCTTTGCCTTCTATTTTGCTTGTCTTTTTTATTGCTGGTATTTTAGAAGCACTATTAGGTGTTTTTAAAATTGGTGGTTATATCAAATACATTCCTTATCCCGTCGTTTCTGGTTTTATGACTGGTATTGGTGTTATTATTTTAATTACGCAGATTCCCGCATTTTTTGGTTATTCCGCAACCAAGGACAGTGTTTTTGTTGATAAGTTTGTACCTCAAGCAGAGGCGGTTTTGCTAGAAAAAATATTAGAAGAAGAAGCAGGAGAAGGAATTCTTGTTTTAGAAGATTATACAGAAACAGCGAAACGTGGAAAAAAAATCACGAAAGAACAAATACGCCTAGAAGCAGAAGGTTTGGCTAAAGCCGCATCGAGTGGAGTCATTGGAGCTATTAAGATTTTACCACGTGCTGTGAAAAATATTAATTGGTTAGAAATGATTCTAGCCCTTATCACTATTTTTATCATTTACGGTTTTAAACGCATTACGACCGCAGTGCCGAGCAGTTTGGTCGCGCTGGTAGGTGTAAGTATTGCCTCCTATGTGATGATGAATTTTTATGGTATGAAAATTCTTACGATTAGTGATGTTGGGGAAATTCCGCTTGGTTTTCCGCCTATCCATTTGGATATGTTTTATGGGTTTTCTCTGGGGAGTATCACGCCTTATTTAGGTACAGCCTTAGCTTTAGCTTTTTTGGGAGCGATTGATTCGCTATTAACTTCCGTAGTTGCAGACAATATGACTAAGACGCGTCATAATAGTAATCAAGAATTGATTGGTCAAGGTATTGGTAACTCAGTTGCAGCACTTTTTGGAGGTATTCCTGGTGCTGGAGCGACGATTCGTACAGTTGTTAATATTAATGCTGGTGGTAAGACACGTATCTCAGGAATGATACATGGCCTTATTTTGTTGTTGGTTTTACTGGTTTTAGGTCCTATCGCTTCTCAAATTCCTTTAGCAGTATTGGCAGGTATATTAATTACTGTGGGTATCGGTGTAATGGATTATAGAGGTCTAAAAGCTGTTCCTAAAATGCCACGCGCAGATGTAGCCGTTATGTTTATTGTATTGTTTTTTACTGTTTTTGTAGACCTTATTCAAGCAGTAGGTATTGGAATGGTACTTTCAGCTTTAATGTTTATGAAGAAAATGGGAGATGTTACTTCTGAAAAATCATCAGTGACTGCTCTTAGCGACACGGAAGATGGACCATGGAAAGACGAACTTGATTTCCCTGTTGTACTCAAAGAAGAAATCTATATCAAACATCTCAACGGACCTTTATTCTTTGGATATACCAATGATTTTAGGCAGATGATAACGACTATCCCATTGACAGCTACACATGTTATTATCCGTATGGAACGCGTCCCTTATATCGACCAATCGGGATTATTTACACTAGAGGAAGTTCTGATAACAATGATAGAAAAAGGTAAAATACCTTTAATTGTCGGTGTGCAAGAACAACCTATGTATCGTTTGGAGAGTATTGACATTGTACCTGATTTGGTATCTCGGGAGCGTGTTTTTGATAATTTCCAAGATTGTATGAAGTGGGTAAATCAGAATGTCGATAATAAATATAATAGCTCTAATGAACCAATTAAGTAAATTCTAAAATTGATACAAAATAAGATGTCTGACCAAAAATCAGACATCTTATTTTTTTGTCAAAGATTCATTTTATCTTTTAAAATATTGTGAATCAATCATTTAGGATAGTTTTTATTTTTGTTTTTACTTTCATTTTTATTTTAAAATCGGTTTGGTATCTTATTTGTATTATTTATAATGTGAAAATAATGCTAATGCGTTAATCACAGATTATGAGAATTTAATGTATGAAAATTTAATCCAAACTGAAATGAAGCGTTCCATACTATTCCTTTTTTGCTCCCTATTTTACTTCTCTGCTCAAGCACAATATTTAGAAGCTGGTGTATTTGGTGGTTCATCAAATTATAAAGGCGATTTAAGTAATGGTAAAGTAAACCATGGTGAACACAATGTGGCCTTAGGTTTATTTGCAAGATATAATTTTGCGCCAAAATTTGCAGTTCGTGCTACTCTAATGCGTGGAGAAATTACAGGAAGTGATTATCAAGCACCAAATGAAACTGTACGTTTACGTAATTTAAATTTCCGTTCAGAAATTATTGAATTTGGCTTAACTGGAGAGCTCAACTTAATGAACTTCAATATTCCAAATAAAGAAATTTCAACTCCCTATTTATTTGGTGGTGTATCTCTCTTTCACTTTAATCCACAGGCGGAATACCGTGGTCAGTGGATTGATTTGCAACCATTAGGTACAGAAGGTCAGAATATGGATGAAGAGCTGTATGGTGCACCTTACAAGCGTTTTCAAGTTGCTATTCCTTTTGGTTTAGGCTTTAAATTTAACTTAAATCCTCGTGCGAATATTGGTGTCGAATTTGGCTTTCGCAAAGTATTTACAGATTATCTAGATGATGTTAGTTCTGCTTATCCAGATATTGCCTCTTTAAAAGATGCAGACCCATTGGCGGCGGCTTTGTCATACCGTTCTCCTGAGTTTGCTGGACAGCCATTAGAAAATCCAATTGGTGATGTTCGTGGAGATGATAAAAGCTCTGATAGTTTCATGTTTATCGGTGTTACCGCTTCAGTAAATCTGACGGATAAATATGGTTTAGATTTTGATGAAAAATACGATATTTTTAAGGAAGAATATCAAGAATATGTGGAATCTCAAAAGCCTATTAATCAAGATAAAGCACGCTTGAAAAAACGTAAGCGCAACAAGCGCAAAAGAGAAATCAAGAAGCGTAGAAAAGAGCGTATTAAAGCGATTAATAAAAAGAAAAAAGCTGGCTGGAAACGCCAGAAAGAAAGAACAGAAAAAATGCAAGGAAACAATAAAATGCACAAAAGCAACTAGTTTTCTTTCTACAAGATAATTGGAACTATTACTATCCAATCTGAAATTAGGTTCAGTGACTTTAAGAGTCACTGGACCTTTTTGTTTTTAAAACAAAAACATTTCTTTTCTTATTTTTTTCGTTCATATTCTATTAGGAATTATAAATTAAGAAACAAAATATGTGTTAGTTAAGTTACTGATAGTCAATGGTTTATTTTTGTTTGGTAACAAAATGTTTTATTTAATTTGAATTTTAAAACAAAATGCTGTAATTTTGTGTCAGCAGCAGTAGAGAAGGAACGCTTTTAGTTATTTTATAAAAAAGTGAATCATGAAATTCAGTCCAACAAAAAAAATAGAGTTACCAAAAATTTCAATAAAAGATACAATCGACTTCATCGGAAAGCATTGGTTTCGTGGTGTCATTCTTTTCTTTATGCTGCAGATTTTTTTTAATAAGAATTTGAGTATCCAGGTTAAAATGAATGCGGTAGAAATGGAGAGTGTAGCGCAGAATGAGATTGTAAAAGCTTCACCTGTCTCTAATCGAATTGTGGAGGAAAAAGGGCACAAAACTGTAGCTAAAAAAGCAGTCGAAAAAATCAATCAGCCACCTGCTGAGATGAAAGCATTGGCTGGTCTTAGTGGTGCAAAAAAAGTGACTCAAAAAAAGTGGAAGGCAAATGATTTTGCAAACCTTTCTTTTGTTCTAAATCCAACTCTACAAGAGCGTAAAAATGTACCGCAAAGCATCGTAGATTTAAAGAATAAATCTTGTCATGAATATGTGGAGCGTTTCGCACGCGTTGCAATTGGCGAAATGAAAAAATATGGTATCCCAGCGAGTGTAACTTTAGCGCAAGGTTTATTGGAAAGTAATGCAGGCAGCAGCAAGTTGTCTATACAAAGTGACAATCATTTCGGAATTAAATGTAAGCCTAAGTGTCTTGGATGTACTTGCCGTAATTATCGTGATGATGATATTTATGATATGTTCCGTGTCTTTGATACAGCTTGGGAGAGTTATCGTGAGCACTCAATCTTGTTATCCAATAGTCGCTACAAGCACTTGAAAAAATTAGGTACAAAGGACTATAAGAATTGGGCGCATGGTTTGAAAAAAGCGGGCTATGCTACGGACAAGCAGTACGCGGAAAAATTGATAATGATAATTGAAATGTTGGATTTGTATCAGTTTGATGCGTAGCTAAGGAGTAATTTTTTATCGCAAAGACACAGAGGCGGAGAGTTTTGTTTTTCTCTCCGCCTCTGTGTCTTTGCGGTGAAGAATATCACCTCTTCCCAAACAACAAACTCCCAATCCGAACCATAGTACTTCCTTCTTCTACAGCCAATTGATAATCTCCAGACATCCCCATTGAAATTTCTTTAAACATATCATTATCAGCGTAATAGCTATTTTTTAACTCATCAAAGATAGCTTTCAAGCGCTTAAATTCAGCCCGAACTTGTTCAGTATCATCTGTAAATGTTGCCATTCCCATTACACCAACAATATCAACATTCCCCATTTCAGAAAATGCTTTGCTGTTTAAAAATTTTAATACTTCTTCTACATTTTGCCAACCAAATTTACTCTCTTCTTCTGCAATATGGAATTGTAAAAGACAATTAATAACTCGGTCATTTTCCATTGCACGTTTATTAATTTCTTCCAAAAGTCGCTGGCTGTCTACAGAATGAATCATACTAATAAAAGGTGCAATGAATTTCACTTTATTCCGCTGTAAATGTCCAATCGCGTGCCACTGAATATCTTTTGGTAAAGTTTCATATTTTTCCACTACTTCTTGAACTCGATTTTCACCAAAGATGCGCTGCCCCTTGTCATACATTTCTTGAATAGCAGAAGCAGGTTTTGTTTTGCTTACAGCAACTAAAGTCGTATTTGTTTTTAATAATTCTTTCTGTATTTTTTCTAACATTTCTTTGCAAATATTTGATTATCAATTAGTTAGTTTGAATTGCCTCTAGCCGTATTTTTTTAATTATTTTATCTTTTCTCATTTCACCACAAATAAAAAACTAAAATTCGAGAATAGTTTGGTGAACACGTGATTTTGCGTTAATTTTATTTTTCTTTGCAGTCTATTTCAACTTGTTATAACAAACAATCAACACTATTCCCGAATGGCAGACCCTACTGAAAAAGTAAATAATAGAAAGTTCAAATTTAAAGAACTTAAAGTGTATTCATCGACCGAATGGTTGGCGGATAATAAAAAAAAGTATCGGCAGGTATTTGACCGTTTTGAGACGAGTTATGTTTATGTTGAATTATCTTTCCTCAATAAATTATTTGACCAAGAAGATTGGCAGGTTAATGTAGAACTAAAATGTTGGGCAGTTAAAAAGAATACTAAGCGTGAAATGTGTCATTTGTCTTTTGATAAAATGATAAAAAAATATGACAGTTTAGTTTATGTGCGCGAAGGTTGGGGAAATAAGTCAGTTGGCTCATTTTGGAAAAAAGGAACCTATTATTGGGAAGCATTTATAGACGGAGAATTGGTCAGTAACAAGTATTTCTATATTGAAGATCCAGGGAAATACGTCAACCCTTCTAAGAAAAATCCTTATTTAAACGTTCAGTCACTACGCCTTTACGAAGGTCCTTTTGATGATGAAACACCAGAAGAAGAACGTACCTATCTAACGACTTTCCACCACGAAAGAACCCGTTATATTTTTGCTGAAATTGTTTTGGAAAATATTTTCCCTGGTAAAAACTGGCAATGTGAACTTTTTACAAAGTTTTATAACGATGCGCGTGAACTAAAAGGGCAAGTTATTCGCCTGCAAAAAGTAGAACAAAAGGACGAGTTAATCACCATAACTGCGGGCTGGGGCTCGAATATCGAAGGTTCTTGGCGTAAGGGTAAATATACTTGTGAGATTGTATTTATGAATCGCCTTTTGGCGGTCATCCCATTTGAAGTAGGAAAATCAGATGCAGAGGGCATCAACCCTGTTTATATGCCAGATAAGAGTGCGCCAATGATTTTCTTGCCAGAAGAAGATTTGCATTCTACTTTTGAGGAAGTGATGGTGCGCATGGAGGATTTGACGGGATTGACGCAGGTAAAACAACAAGTAAAAGACCACGCGAAGTACATTAATTTTGTGCAATTGCGAAAGGAAAAAGGCTTTGAGGAGAAAGATGCGATGAATGTTCACGCAGTGTTTACAGGTAATCCCGGAACTGGAAAAACGACTGTCGCTAAAATGATGGGACGCCTTTACCAAAAAATGGGACTCTTGACGCGCGGACATGTACATGAGGTAGACCGTTCAGACTTGATTGGAGAATATATTGGACAAACCGCACCAAAGGTAAAAGCAGCTTTGGATAAGGCACGAGGCGGTGTTTTGTTCATCGATGAAGCCTATTCTTTGGCACGTGAGAAGTCCGATAATAAGGATTTTGGGCGCGAAGTTGTGGAGATTTTAGTTCGTGAAATGAGTAATGGGAAGGGAGATTTGGCGGTGATAGTTGCTGGTTATCCTAAAGAGATGAAGAATTTCTTGGAGAGTAATCCGGGCTTGAAGTCTCGTTTCAAAATGATATATGAATTTGATGATTACTTACCGCAAGAGCTGATTGAAATTGCAGAATACGCCTGTACAACTCACGAAGTTCGCTTGTCTCAACCTGCTAAAAGTAGATTAGGTGAAATTATCACCGAGGCTTATCGTAATCGCGATAAAACCTTTGGGAATGCTCGTTTCGTCTTCGATTTAATTGAAAAAGCGAAGATACAATTAGGTTTGCGCATCATGTCCGATGAAACGCCTGAGGATTTAGGAAAAGAATTTTTAGAAATAATAGAATTGGTAGATGTCAATAATATTGACCTCAAACGCGATAAAGTTATTCCTGCTATTCCGATTGATGAGGACTTATTAAGGGATGCATTGGATGAGTTAAATCACCTTATTGGTATGCGCAAAATCAAGGACCAAATCAACGAATTGGTACGTTTGGTGCGTTTTTATAGAGAAACAGGTAAGGACGTTTTAAATGCTTTTTTCTTACATACGGTTTTTGTTGGAAATCCTGGTACTGGTAAAACAACCGTTGCCCGCATTCTCACAAAAATCTATAAAGCGCTCGGTATGTTGGAGCGTGGACACATGGTCGAGACGGACAGACAAGGTATCGTCGCAGGTTATGTCGGACAAACAGCTATCAAAACTGCCGAAAAAATCGACGAAGCTGTTGGTGGTGTTCTCTTCATTGATGAAGCTTATGCACTGACACAAAGTGGCAAAAGTCAACGCGGAGATTTTGGTGATGAAGCGATTCAAACCTTATTGAAACGCATGGAAGACCAACGCGGTGAATTTTTCGTGTTCGTAGCGGGTTATCCAGATAATATGGAGACCTTCTTAAAAGCCAACCCTGGTTTAAATTCTCGTTTCGACAAAATATTACACTTTGAAGATTATTTGCCAAGTGATTTATTAGAGATTTCGATGTTGATGTTGCAAGAGAAAGGCTTGATTGCTTCGCCTGAAGCAGAGGAACGTTTGAAGGATTATTTTATCTTCACTTATGACCGCCGTGACAAGTATTTTGGTAATGCAAGAACAGTACGAAGCATTGTAGATGAAGCGATTAAAAATCAAAATTTACGCTTGTCAGCGATGCCAATCGAAGAACGTAATGATTTGAATATCAATTTGTTAACGGCAGCGGATGTCACTAATTTCCGTCAGGATGAAGATAGTGCAGTATTCAATAAAAAGACGATTGGATTTAGAGCGAGAGGAACTCAAAATTCGTAGAGAGGAGATAATATTTACACCCTGTAATTCAGCAATAGCAAAATGGAAAAGCCAAAATTAACAGTAGAAGACATACGGTATAAATCAAGTTTTGAGTACAATGGTAAACATTGGCGAGCCACTGGTGAGTATACTTATGAATGGCAAGACGGTCGTTGGAGTCGTGAATTTGAGATTTCACGCTCTGGTGCTGTGCGTTTTTTGGAGATAGAAGACCAAGAAGAAAAGCAGCGTATTTTGGTGTTTAAAAAAGAAAATCCGCCTGTTTTTGATAAGAAAATCACGACTTGGGAGTCAACTGGCGCGCCGAATACTGTTAGATTTAGAGGAAAGACTTATGAATTTAAGGAATTTGCCTCGGCTATTTGGGATGATAGACGTGCTGCCGCAGGCGAAGAAGAAACGGTTAAAGTTTGGGATTTTTACGCAACTGACGGAGAGATTTTTTCAGCAGAATTATGGGAAGAAGGGGAAATTGAATGCTATGTTGGAAGAGAAGTATCTCCAAATGCCTTTAAAAATATTACTCCAGGTGAACAGCCGTCAAGATTTGGTGCAGGTGGATTGAGTGAGGTGCCCGAAGGTTGTTGGTTTCCTCTGCTTTTCCTTGCTTTTATTTTCATGGTAAATATTTTTCAATGTGGAGGAAGTTCTTCTTCGGATTATGAATATCCAACTAATAGAGGAAGAGATTTTAGCCAAATTGTTAGAGAATTTGACGCGCATAATGAGTTTAGTTTGATTTTGCGCGATATGGATTATAAAAATTCGCAGCATTACCACAAATATGAGTATGTGACGGATACTTCAGATGTCATAGTTAGTTCTGAAACGGGTTGGTATGAAGTGACTCCAACTTTCTTTAAGCAACATGTCAATCACTTGGGTCTGCAACTTCTCCATAAAAATGGTGGAACGAAATCTTTTGGTGTTGACCCTCCTGGTTTCTCTCAGTTTGTCGGCAATGAAAAATATGGAAGTTGGAAGGATAATTATGGTGAATATGAATGGCATTATTCACCAGAATATGAGAATTTAAATGCTATTTTGACGGATGGATTTGCTGTTCCAATTAAGAAGAATTATGAAAATTGGAAAAATCCATCAGGAACGAACAAACTTCCTTCTGATTATAATACCGCATTTTACATGATATCTGACCGAGGGGCAAGAAGTAATTGGGGAATGATGACGGATGCTCAAAGGCGACAAGCCATTGAAGAAACTACGCGTAGGTCTTCAGGTGGACGTTATTATCGTACTGGAAATAGAAATTCAAGAACAGGAATTCGCTCTGGTGGCGGAGGAAAATAATCCCAAAACAAACGAAAATCATGGAAAATATACTAAATTCAGAATGGGCTTGGCTTCCGATGACTTTTATTTACCTCTTGAATGCTATAGTCATATTAGCCATTGGACGCATGGTCTTTAATCGAATGAATCGGAGGATTAATGTGTCGGAGGAGTTGGTAATCAGAGATAATTTTGCTTTTGCAGTGACTGTTACGGGCTATTATGTGGGGTTAATTATTGCTTTTGGGGGCATCTTACACGGTACGCCTCTCGACCTTTTGACAGATACGACAAATCATACCGCCTACGGAATATTAGCTATTATTTTGTTGAATATTTCATCTTGGATAAATGATAAACTTATCTTGTTTCAATTCAAGGTTGAAAAAGAGATTATCAAGGATAGAAATACAGGAACGGGCGTCATCGAAGCCGCAAATTATGTTGCATCGGGTATTCTCGTTTACGGTGCAGTTTCAGGTGAAATTCCAAATCTTTTCCCACAATACATCTTTGGTCATTTACTGTCTGGCATCATTTCTATTTTGGTTTTTTGGTCGATTGGTCAAGTTATTTTGGTCATTACTTCACGTATTTACCACAAGATGTTGCCCTTTGATGTGCATGCTGAAATCGAGAAGGATAATGAGGCGGCAGGACTTGGTTTTGCTGGTGTTTTGGTTGCCGCTGGTATTCTGGTTGCCAATGGTATTGCAGGTGATTTTGATGATTGGAGAGACCACTTTAGTCTGATATTGACAGATGGAATTTTGGGTATTATTCTATTGCCAATAATGCGTTGGATTACAGATAAAGTCCTTCTTCCTGGACAAAATTTGAATGATGAAATAGCGAATCAAGATATTCCTAATAATGGCGCTGGTTTGATAGAGGCAATGTCTTACATAGGTGGCGCGTTTTTGATTGCTTTGTGTTTGTAGGAAAGGAGTCAGGTGTCAGGAGAGAGGAGTCAGCTTAGGAATTGTTTTCCTGACTCCTCTCTCCTGACACCTTTTTTTAATCTTATGAACTTACCGTATCCTTAATTTTATTGTATTCTCAGGTTTAGACTCCTCAGTTAATGAACAACAAACGCAACTCAAATATTCTCAAATTCGCTCTCTTTGCTACAGGACTTTCAGGTATAGTTACGGAGTATGTTTTGGCGACTTTAGCCAGTTATTTCTTAGGGGATTCTATCAAACAATGGACATTAATTATCTCCCTCATGCTCTTTTTTATGGGCTTGGGGAGTCGTTTGACGCGTAATATTACTGGACGACTTTTTACTTGGTTTATTGGGATTGAATTTGCCCTTTCTTTTCTGGTTTCTTTCTCTGCTTTGGTGACTTATTCTGTTGCCGCTTTTTCTGAATATACAGGTGTTTTGATTTATGTTTTGTCGATGTTGACAGGACTGTTGATTGGTATGGAAATACCCTTGGCGATACGTTTAAATGAAGAATTTGAAGAGTTGAAAGTCAATATTTCGGGGATATTAGAGAAGGATTATTATGGTAGTTTGTTAGGAGGAATGTTCTTTGCTTTTGTTGGATTGCCTTTTTTAGGATTGACTTATACGCCTTTTTTGCTGGGAATTATTAATCTTGGAGTAGCATTGGTTTTATTGAATTTTTTCCAAACAAAAAGAGATTTTACGAATAAAAAATTGCTTAATTTTATTGGAATTGGACTTATTGCTGCTTCCGCTATTGGTGTGACAAATGCTGAAAATATCATCTTTTTTGGCGAGCAAAAAAAGTATAAAGACCGCGTTGTTTTATCAAAACAAAGTGCTTATCAAAAGATAGTTTTGACGCAATGGAAAGAGAATCATTGGTTGTATTTGAATGGACATTTGCAGTTTTCGACCTTTGACGAAGCATTGTATCATGAAGTTTTGGTGCATCCTGCGCGGATGTTGAGTCGAAAACCACAGGACATTTTAATACTTGGTGGTGGTGATGGTTGTGCAGCACGTGAGCTTTTAAAATATCCACAATCTGGAAAGATTACTCTGGTTGATTTGGACTCGGTAATGACCAATTTGGGGACACATAATGCTATCTTTCAAGAGTTTAATGATAAGTCTTTACTGCATCCAAATGTCAATGTGCAAAATGGAGATGGTTTCTTATTTTTAGAAAATACAGATGCCTTTTATGATTTGATAATTATTGATTTGCCAGACCCGCGTAGTGTGGAATTGGCTCGACTGTACAGCTATGAATTTTACCTACTGTGTCGCAATCGCCTAAGGCAAAATGGTGTACTTGTAACACAGGCAAGTAGTCCTTATTTTTCTCCAAAATCATTTCGATGTATAGAAGAAACGATGTCTGCAGCTGGTTTTACAACATTGCCTTTGCACAATCAAATTTTAACAATGGGGGAGTGGGGATTTATGTTGGGTAAGAAGACCGAAATGACAGAGGAGGAGTTGAAAAAGCAATTTTTGGAATTAAATGTAGATGAAATTCCTACGCGCTGGTTGAATACAGAGGCCTTGCCGATGATTGCATCTTTTGGAAAGGATTATTTTAATGTTGATAAAGACTCTGTTAGGGTTAATCGAGTGCATTCTCCTGTGATTAATCGCTATTATGAGCAAGGAATTTGGGACCATTACTAATAGTACCGGCTGCTCTAGCTGCCAAGGTCAATACGATCAAGGCAGCTAAAGCAGCTGGTACTGCGGTTTACCAATTTTCAAAAATTACTTTACAATTCTCACAACTCAACAAAATCTTGCCACCCAAACTCGGGTCACCTTTCGAGCCATTTTTGCCGTCTGTAAAACTATTTCTTTCCAATCCTTCAATCTCTGTTTTGTTGACATTTGAAGATGTCAAAGAATAATTTTCCAGCTTTTCAACACCTAATCTGATAGTGCTGACTTCATTTCTCAAACGTTCTTTAGCCAATCAGGATATGCTGCTGCTTTTTCTAACTTTCCTAATTTATCAAATGAAGTTAGAAAAGACTCTTGCAGTATGTCTTCAGATTCGGACATATTTCCAGTGATGCGGTAGCTTATAGATAATATTTCTCTGGAAAATCTATCATACAATTCACGTATCGCAGAAACATCATTTTCGGCGGCACGATTGACTAAGTAACGACGAAATAATAAGTCCGTCAAGTTGGTCCCGATAGCTATCGGGA
>CAZQTE010000072.1:0-17514 GCA_964595615.1 uncultured Saprospiraceae bacterium | reverse complement strand
TAGATTCCGCAATTTATATACGATAAGTTGCGGAATCTATGTATATTTGTTTACATTCCGCAACTTATTGCAAAATTGACAGAAATATCCATGATTGGAAGAAAAGAGGAAAAACAGATTTTAACTAAGGCTTTTGCATCCAATAAACCTGAACTCGTAGCTGTTATTGGTCGCCGACGCGTAGGAAAAACTTACTTAATCAGGTCTTTCTTTAGAGATAAATTGGATTTTGAAGTCATCGGCTTAAAAGACAATAACAGAAAAGCACAATTAAAAAATTTTGCTTTTAGTCTCAAACAATTCGGGAAAAAAAATGCTTTGGAAGATATTCCAAAAGACTGGCTTGACGCTTTTCATCAGTTAAAAGAACATCTCGAAAGTTTAAAAGAACCACAGCGAAAGAAGGTCATTTTCATAGATGAATTACCCTGGATGTACACGCCCAAATCTGACTTTTTAACGGGTTTTGGTTACTTTTGGAATAGCTATGCATCTGATAATAATGTATTGGTTGTTATCTGTGGGTCGGCGACGGCTTGGATGATTAAAAATATTATTAATAATCGCGGAGGATTACACAATCGAGTAACTAAGAAAATTCTATTACGCCCCTTTACTCTATCCGAAACAAAGGAATATTTTTTACAGAGAAATATCATTTTCAATCATTATCAACTCTTGCTTTTATACATGACAATGGGCGGCATCCCCCAATATTTAGACCAAGTAGAAGGCGGAAAAAGTGCAGTACAAAATATTGATAATATCTGTTTTAGTCAGTTGGGTTCTCTGCGAACGGAATTTGATAATCTTTATAGTTCTCTATTTGCCAAACCCGAAAAATACGAAGCAATAGTTACTGCATTAGCTACAAAATGGAAAGGCCTTAGTCGGGTAGAAATTGTAAAATTGACAAAAATAAATGACGGCGGTGGATTGACAACGCGTCTCAAAGAATTAGAACAATCTGGATTTATCACTTCTTATATCCCATTCAACAAAAAGAAGAAAGATACACTTTATCGCTTGACAGATAATTATTCACTTTTCTATCTCAAATTTATCCAAAATACACCTCCAAATGACGCGGGGCAATGGACTTTAATTAATCAAACACAATCTTGGAAGTCTTGGAGTGGCTATGCTTTTGAGAATATTTGTTTGCAACATATTAAGCAGATAAAAACTGCTTTGGGTATCTCAGGCATACATACACAGCAGTTTAGCTTTTTATCTAAAAGTACGGACGATTTTTCGGGCATTCAGATTGATTTATTGATTGACAGAAATGACAATACAATTTCAATGTGCGAGATAAAATTTTACAATGACCATTTTATTGTATCAAAAAAAGAGTCCGAAAGTTGGCGACGAAAAAAGACAATTTTTAAAGAACTAACACGTACCAAAAAGCAAATCTTTATCACGCTAATTACAACTTACGGTTTAACAGAAAATGTAAATAGTCTTGGTCTGATTGATAATGTTGTTGATATGGATGCTCTATTTGCATCGTAAAAGCTTATTTTTCTGACTTTCCTATCTCAAGTTTTCACCTTACTTTCGCAACCGCTAAATAAAACAAAATGAAAAACTTATTCATCCTTATTCTAATCGCTTTCTTTTGGTCTTGTGGTAGCGATACGGCGCAAGATGCTACAACAATAGTAAATCAGCCATTACCCAATACACCAGAAACGGTCACGCGTAAATGGCAAGAATACGTCGATACCGACAAATTTGAGGAAGCAGCAAAACTCTCTACGCCCAACGCGAAAGAATGGCTTTTGATGATTGAAAAATTCTTGGAAGGTTTACCTGAGGAAGAAAGTGGAGAGGTCTTTTTGACAAACTTTACTGAGATGAATTGCGTAGAAGATGAGGACTCGGCACGCTGTGGCTGTTTGATAAAAGAAGAGGAGGAAATTATTGCTGATACTTTTATTCTACATAAAATCAACGGGCAATGGATGGTCGATGTGCCAGAAGAAGTGACAGAGGAAACGGAAGGAACTATGGATGAGTTTATTGATAGTTTATTGCAAGTTCAATAAGTTAATTTTGAATTTCGCCCCGATAGAAAATCGGGATTGAATGTCAAAATCACAATACAAACAAAAAAATGAAGTCAACAAATCACGCACTGTTAGTTATTTTAGACGGCTGGGGAAAAGGGAAAGATGCAGCCAGCGATGCACTCCAAGCGGCGGATACGCCTTTTGTGGATAGCCTTTATACAAAGTATCCAAATTCTGATTTGGTGACTTATGGCGAAGAGGTTGGTTTGCCTGAGGGGCAAATGGGAAACTCGGAAGTGGGTCACTTGAATATTGGCGCGGGTCGAGTCGTTTATCAAGATTTTGCGCGGATAAATAAGGCGATTAAGGACGATAATCTGAAGGATGAAAAGGTTTTAGTGGAGGCTTTGCAATATGCAAAAGACAACAATAAGCCTGTGCATTTAATGGGTTTGTTATCGGACGGTGGTGTGCATTCGCATATCAAGCACTTGACGGCTTTGTGCGATATTACGGAAGCGCATGGTTTGGATAATGTTTTTGTCCATGCCTTTTTGGACGGTCGTGATACTGACCCAAAAGGTGGCGCGGGATATTTGCAGACGCTATTGAGTCATATTGAAAATCAAAAAGTTGAATTAGCTTCTGTTGTCGGTCGCTACTATGCAATGGATAGAGATAAGCGTTGGGAGCGCATTAAATTGGCTTATGATTTATTGATTGACGGTGTGGGAGAACAGACTACAGATGTAATTGCGACTGTTAAAAAAGAATATGCAGACGGTAAAACGGATGAATTTATGCCTGCTATTGCTTGTACGAAAAATGGAAAGTCTATCGCTACGATTAACGAAGGCGATGTAGTACTTTTCTTCAATTACCGGACAGATAGACCACGTCAGTTGACGGAAGTTTTGACGCAGCAAGCACATCCTGATTTTGGAATGAAACCTTTGGATTTATATTACGTGACGATGACGCGCTACGATGAAAATTTCAAAGGAATGCACGTTATTTTTACTAAAGATAATCTGGAAAATACACTGGGTGAAATTATCGCTAAAGCTGGTATGACTCAAACGCGTATCGCTGAGACTGAAAAATATCCACACGTTACTTTCTTCTTTTCTGGTGGACGGGAACAAGAATTTGAAGGTGAAAAACGTCTTTTGGTGGCTTCGCCTAAGGTCGCGACCTATGATTTACAGCCAGAAATGTCTGCACCAGAAGTTACTTCTTCTATTATCAATGACATTAAAACTAATCAGCCTAATTTCATTTGCTTGAATTATGCAAATACGGACATGGTAGGTCATACAGGCGATTTTGAAGCGGCAAAAGTGGCTGCGACAACTGTGGATGCTTGTTTAAAAGAATTGGCGGAAACAGCTTTAGCACATGATTACGAACTCATCGTCATAGCCGACCATGGTAATTCTGATTATATGGTTAATGAAGACGGTTCGCCAAATACGGCACACACCACCAATCCTGTTCCGTGTTTCTTTCTTTCTAATAGCTTAGCAGGTCGTACAATTAAGAATGGTAAACTGGGTGATATCGCACCAACTATTTTATCAATTTTAGGAGTTGATGCACCAGAAGAAATGACGGGAACAACTTTAATTTGCTAGAATGGTTTGTATGTTAGAATATAACTACTCGGGTAACAGTCACTTATTTTTTTAATAGATGGGATAGTCATTTTACCAAAAAAGTAAAGGATAAATAGTGCCTGTTACCTTTTCTTACGTCAAAAAAAGTAACAGGCATTTTTATTTTTATAAATTTATAGAAATTATCAACTCTTTTATTGTTCCTAAGTTAAATGACTGTTACCTGAGTAGTCATATTTAAACGATACTAACGAATCAACATGCTAAATAAAATTTCTCTTCTAATATTTTCTACTCTACTTTGCCTTTCCGCATGCGTCGAAACCTCGACCATAGAAAAAGCCGTTGTTGAAAAACCCTTCTTTGATTTAAAAGATTATATGGCGCAAGAGATAAATCGTCTAGCTACAAAGAAAAGCATAACTAAAACGGCAATCTATAATGATAAGGAGGAAACGAAGACAATAGAAAACCCAGACTTATCAAACGAACTCCTCATCTTCTCAAATACGGATATTAATCGCACCGCTTGGTTGGATAAATATAGTGTGGATAGCACCTTTAATGAACGACAAAAATTAGTCGCAATTGACTATGCAGCACTGGATAAAAAGCTAAAAACAAAATCCTTACGTGTAGAATTCACAAATAATGCCGTCTCTTTAATAGAAATTGTAAGCGCTGGCAATAGTGCTATTTCTCAAACAGAGAACAACTTAACTTACAGTCCCACAAAGGGTTACAGCATAAAAAGTAAGCAAGATGTAAAGTTCGTTTCCAAAAATGATATAAATATTCAAGTAGTTTTTTAAAATTTTCTTTTGAAAATACACTATTTATGCGAACAATAACGTTTATTTGCACCTTCTACTCTTAAGACCACTTCTATATAGATAACTTTTGGCATTAAAATTGTTAATAATATGTAATAGATTCTAAACCATATGAATTTCTATTACAAAAGAAAACCTTTCAAATTATAATCGCACATTTTTACACCTTTTTAATCATCTTGAAACTCAATAAATAAGAGAGCAATTTGACGCTTTTTTATCTATTGACTGTATTCAAATTTGTTTTTCACCCCCTTGTTTGAAACGACTTTTTCGTTCCTTACAAGTTCAAATCCCCTTGATTATGTGTAAGCAAGCAATTATACTCGGTCGGGCTAATACTATTGAAACACAGACCGGAAACGACGGAACCTACATTTGGGTAGGCTAAACAACTTTATTAAACAATAACCGATTTTAAGAAAATCGAAAATCTATTATCCTCTTTTGAGGAAAATAAATTTTCGGATACCCCCCAAATAGAAAAAGAGCTTGTCGCGTCATGCGTGCAAGCTCTTTTTTGTTTTTCACTTAGGAGAGATGCGCGTTTTACCTCGTGTTTAGCTCTCACCTAAAATGGATACCCAAACGCAAAATTAAACTGCAAATTCTCTTGTCTATACTCTTTCTGACCTAATTTAATCTCATTCCCTACAAAACGCTCTCCTTCAGATAAATAAGGTTTAGTCAAAGGCACTGCAAAATCAAAACGTAATAATAATACTTCAAAGTCTAATCGAAAACCGATGCCCGTTCCTATCGCCAGTTGTTTGTAAAAATTATTAAATCTAAATTGAGTTTGATAGATATCATCTTCCTGATATACCTGCCATACATTTCCAGCATCAACAAATGCCGCCAACTCAATTAAGGAACTAATCTGAAAGCGATATTCCGCATTTGTTTCTAATTTTAAATTACCAATTCCTGTAAATGGAAACTCTAATGGTTGTCCCAAGGGACGGCTACCTGGTCCTACCGTTCGTGGCACAAATGCACGATTGCTCGACGGTCCACCTATACTGTATAGGTCAAAAAATGGTAGAATAACCTCCCTATTAAATGGCAAAGTAACAGAGGGTGCAAAACGTATGGCAAAGGAACTTTTAGGCGAATAAATCGCTAAATATCTAAAGTCTGGCTCTAATATAAAATACTGACTTTGAAAGGCAGACTCTTCTAAAATAGTATTATTACTACTCACAATTCTATTTCCTGCAAAAGCCACTCTGGCACGAAATAGATAATTATCGCGTCGGAATTTTTGCAATCGAGTATCTAAACTGAAAATATATTCTGGTTGATAATAAATCATATCTTCCAAGGAAAGGGCAATCTGTGGCGTATTAGATAGCAAAGCCAAAACTAAAATAAACTCATTTAATTCTGTATCCTGATTATTGAAATTACTTCTTTGATAACCAAAGCTCAACGGACTAAACTCATGCCGAATATGTGGCTTTTTCCGCCAGTTATAGCCAAAGGACACCTCAAATTGATTCAAAGAAAAAGCAGGTACAAAATCAGGATTATCTTCTAAAAATAAAGCTAATTCAGGAAATTCATCGCGTACAGCATCCGCTGTACCCGCAAAACGTAAGTTATAACTCTGACGTTGAATGTCTAGTTTGGCTTGTGTATTTCCGATAGTATTTTCATCAAAAACCAATTTTTTAAAAGGTGACCATAGTTCTGGCTGCTGATATGTCGTCAAAATCCGATACTTATCTGTGTAGGACAGGGTATCATTTATCGGAAAATTAAACTCTCCAGAACCTGTTATCTTCAACAATTCAGAACCTCCAAAAAGATTTCTATTGGTATAGTTAAGCGTCGCTTCGGGTGTAACATAAAGTTGAGATTTGAAAGAGCCACCAATTTCTGCTTCTATAGTCCGCTTAATTTTTGGTGTCAAAAGAATACGAACATCCAATGATTTATCATCATTGGGCAACTGCTCAAAACGCACACTGACATATTTATACGTATTAAGATTTGAAAGTCTTTTGAGCGTGCTTTCGTGGCGTTCGGGGTCGTAAAGCTTACCTGGTTCTAAGGTTATCGCCTTTTTAAGGACAGACTCTTTTACGGTCATATCCTCATAGATATAAATGAAATTCTCTCGCGCTAGAGTATCTTTTTGTCGTCTAATATTATTGTCTGAAATTTCATAATCTGGCAAAATCCGAATTTTTCCAATCTTAAAAGGACGTAGTGCCTCGGGTGGTGTCTCAGGCTTGATAGACAAGACTAAATGAATACCTTTGGTCGCAAAAGAAGTGTCCGCTGTAAACTCCAACATATCATCCTCAAAGTAGTAATATCCTTGTGTTTTCATATAAGTCGCCAAGCGTTTGCGTTCTGTTCGGAGCGCATTTAATCGATACGTAGTACCAACTTTTATCAATGATTTATCGCGCTGGTTGTTGAGCAATTCAGCGGCTTCACCCTTAGCGACGATTACTTTGTGGCTTAGTTTTTCTACTTTGTAAGGTGTGCTGACAGTTACTGTGTATTTTACCTCAGCGGTTCGTTTACGTTTTTTTCGTTTGACTTCACTTTTCACATCTGTATTAAAAAAGCCGTCGTTGAATGCTACGCTTTCCAGTACTTTTCTAACTTCTTTAGTTGTATTATCATTATAAATAACGGGTTCTTCTCCTGCTTTTTTTAAAAAAGATTTGTCCTTTTTTTTATTGTATCCAAGATTATAAATCATCAACCTGAATGGGATTCCTAATATTTTTCGATTAGGTTTTGGAGTCAATGCTGCTGTTAAATCTGTTGATAATTTACTAGTAGAAACATCATCATCCTCAGTCTCTACTTTAACTTTTGCTCCATTATAGCGGTATGCACCTTCGGGTAAAGATTTCTTTAGAGAACAAGAAGACCAACCGCTAACAAGTAGCAATAGAACTAAAGAAAGAACAGTATTTTTTATTATTAAATGAGGTTTCATTTTGTCTATTTCTTCTCTTTTTCTTTTTTGGAAAAGCGCAATTCATTAAAATCTTTTGAAATCACTAATGCCGCACCTGTCCGTATAACATCGCGCGCTAATACATCATCCTCATCTCGTTCGTTATATACTTTTACTCGCCAATTGCCATTTTTAGTCAAAGAATATTCTACGGTTAAATTGTCTAAATAGACTTGGGTTTCTGCCGAACCTGAGCGCGTATCGCTGCTGGACTCTCCATCTATACTGACCACTAATCTATCTTGAAAAAAGCGTTTGCGGACGGTTAGGTTAACATTAGTTTGGTTGTAGGTACCGCCACTTTCTGAGTCATAATTTTCAAAATTATCTAATCCAAAATCTAACTCAACAAACTTAATATATTGATTAGCCAAATTATTCAATTGACCAGATATAGCATCGTTAATGCCACCTTGTGCATTCAAAACACTCGCTCCAATATTCAAATTTTCAGAGACAAAACCATTGAAAAGAATCAAGCCAAATGCTTGTTCGTTCATGCGATTTGGATTTTGTTGCAAGCGGTCTACAGCGGAGGTGATTTCTGAATTATTCGTATTCCCTTGCACGTCGGGATAAAGCAAAGTCGTCGCGATGTCCGTCTTTTCTAAACTACCAGTGATATTTAACTGGACAATGAAAGTCTGATTGACACTCATCGCCGCCTGCTGTGCTTCTGATAGGTTACTCTGACTACCGACTAAAGGAAGTGGCGAGGCTTTGATTTTATATTGTACTTTGACATCTAAACTAGGATTGTAAATATCTCCTGTCCAAGTAATCGTACTACCCGATACGACATCAAAGGTTCTTTTTACCAACTCCGCATAGATAAAATTATAGGTTCCGTCTTTCATGGTAAAAGTTCCAGACATTTCCATTTCTCCTGAGGGGTACATAGAAAAAGTAAGAAAGCCCTCCCCTTTTCCAGAAAAAGCACTATTAGTCACAGGGTCAATAACTGCCGTAAAATCGAGATTGTCATTCATCTCTAGATTGACCGTCATGGTCATATTCAATGCCTGTGCTACTTGTGAACGTGCAGTGTCGGAAGGATTTATTTCTTGTTCCTCAATATCATCTAATCCATCCACAAAAGTGACTACACCCTCGCCATAATCTACCGAAGCGCCACTGGTAGGCACTACGTAAGTCAAATCTGAATTTTTCTGTGGACTGGCAGTCACTTCAATAACTGGTGAAAATAAATCCCCTTTGACCTCTGCTATGGCATCTACATACATTTTTCCGTAGTATAAATCATTATCTTCCTCATTGGTGTCCATAACCAAAAAATTCTTTGCACTTATGTCTAAGTCATATTCGTAATTTTGAAAATCTTCGGTAATGATGTAAGCATTGACCAAGGCTCTATTATTTGTGCTGTCAAATAATTCAAAATCTCTAAACCGAATCACACTACCGTCTAAGTCTATTTTTTGCTCTCCAAAATTGAATGGCGCACCCAATTGGTCTATCGTCAATCCAGCATTTTTCATTTGTACAAATCCTACTAAAGAAGGTGCGGTCGCATTACCTGAAATTTCTGCCTTAGTCACCAAATATCCGTGCATTCCAGATAAAACTCCTTCGGCTAATGGCTTAAATGGTGCTAACCTTAAACTTTTAATATCCACGGCAAAATTCATCGCATCCACAGGATTTCCTAAGTCATAAACTCCTTTTATAGTCGCGTCGTTTCCCTCTCCTTGCAAAGCAAAATCAATGGCGTAAGCATCGATTTTCTTACGATTATTGACATCTATGCGCGCATTTCCTAAAGGACTTTGATAGAAAACAGTATTCTTAACATCCAAATCTGTATCAACTCGTAGGTCTGTCAAAGGATTATCTATCGTCACCGTTCCGTTAAGCGCCCCGCCAGCAATATCCTGCATTTGGACGACGGACAACAGTTCTTCAATGCGAAATCCTTTGAAAGTGGCTTGTATTTGTTCCGCACTAATGCTTTCAATGCCGAGTGATTGTTTGCCATTGGAAAGACTCCAATCATTGACTGTTATGCTTTCAGGAGTGTAAATAATTTCATTTTGAGGACTAAATTTCCAAGTTTCATTATTGAGGGTAATATCTTCTTCTAAACGCAATTGATAACGTCCATTCTCAAAACCTAAAAGCGCAGTCAAGTCAAGGTTTGTCGCTTGGGTAGTATCGATATTTACTAAATTAGCCCGTAGTAAACCATCGTTTACACCGCCTGTTAATTTGACTTCACCCATATTTTTCGCGCCTACCAGTTGTAAACTTTCAATTTTAAAATTATATCCTAAATCATTTGCACCTGTTGCCGCATTTCCTGTCAGTACATTAATTTCATTACCAGAATAAACAATCTTTGGAAAGTTTAAATCAGCGGTTAATTTATCCTCTTTCGCCGTAAAATCTACTTTCAAATCAAATGGCTCAATTTCCTCTAAACCTGGCACGATACCCGAAGTCAAAATTGCAGTATTTTTCCATTTGGCAGTAGCATTTAAAACGGCTGTAGAGCTACTTTCCAGCTCAATATCCTTTCCTTTGACGATGTAATCATTGACAATATTTTGAATTTCAATCGACAATTCATCAAAATCAAAATTTCCTTTCACATCCGCTTCTACCCAATCTGAACGTAGTACTACATCTTTATTCTCGCCAAAAAAATCCACATCAGCACTCATACTATTTAGTGGATAATCCTCTTCGTCAAATTCAAAATTAAATTGCTGTAAAAGAACATCCGCCGTCATATTTGAAAGACTGTCGTAACGCGCTTTCACGTCCAAATTGCCGTCCATAATTATCGGATAACGCACATAAGGAATGTCTTTAAAGTCTAACTTCTCGAAATTTCCTTTCGCCTTATATCTATTTTTTAAATCGTAAAAAACATCCAATTTTGCGGCACCCGCAATGTCGTTAAATGTTACATCAGCACTCACACCCGCTGGCTGCAATATCATATCAGCTTGCAATCCAGGATATTTGCTGTCTATTTCTTGGATTAACATTTTGGCATTTCCCGTCGCGATTTCTAAACTGTCTAAGTTGGTACCTTGTCCTGTAATTTGTAGATTTATTGCGTTTAAATTGGTGCGCGCTATAGTATCGTACAAACTTCCAGTGGTTACTTTTAACAAGTTCAACTCTTTCAAATCAGCTGAGAAGTTATACGTTTTGTTGCGGCTTTTCACATTGGCGGTAAGGTTTCCTGCGGAGGTTTTGAAGTTCACATCTGCATTTAAACTGGCTAAAGGTCCTTTTAAATCTACTGCGCCACTTTCGATATTTGGGAGGCGAATGGTGGCGGGCAAAAGGCTATCTGGTAAAAGATACAATAAAAAATTAGTGTCTATTTCAGTCTGGACTAAGGAAAAGTCAAGACTTGGATTATTGAAATCATTGATTGCGCCTTTCGTTTCAATGAGCGCATTTCCTGCTGGTGTTTTTGCTTTTAAAATGAGATTTGGCTTGACGGAATTTGTCGTTCCTATTACTTGTCCTTTTAGGTCTATCGCTGTTGGCAAAGCGTAGCCATCGGGTAGTATGCCGTCGGGCATGTACGCGTTTAGTTCGGTATCGTCTGAGATGAATTTATTAATGTTTAAATCGTAGGAAAGGCTGTCCGATAAAAGAGCAGATAGTGAACCTGCAAGGTCGATTTCGGTGGTAGCAGTATTATTTTGTCTGCTGGTTTTCGCTTGGATATTGACGTTTAATTTCTGGGCTAAACTTCCTTTTAAATTTCCTGTGAGATTGATAATTTCGGGTAATTCTGTCCCTGTAGGTAAAGTATTTTCTGGTAAAAAATCTTTTAAAACTACACCTTTGCTCACTAACTTTTCCACATTCAAATCCATTGCCAATAGATTTGTGTTCATCGCATTTTCGATGCTTCCTCTTGCTTTTAAAGTTGAACCAAAACCTTGAAAGTCCACATTCTCAATCTGCATACTTTTCAGAGAACCTGTAATTTTCGTGTTTTTTACTTTTAAATTTTCCTTGGCTTTCGCGAAAAAAGGTTCTAAGGTCGGAGAAAAATAAAGTAAATCTGTAGGATCTAAACTACCATTTGGAATAGTAATATCCAACCCCATATTTTCCATATTCGCAGTCGTATCTAAAAAATTATAAGCAATACGAATGTCTGATTCTGAAAAATCTGAACCCTCCGTTTGCATCACGAAATTTTCTAAAACCAAACCTTCTTCATTGAAAACTACATTGCCTTGCAGATTTTCTAAAACCAAATCATCACCCGCTTGTGCTTGTAGTTCGTTGATAACGATTTCAATATCTGTTCCTTCATATTCTAATCTATCCGCGTCGAGTTTTAAATTTCTAAAGTCCAAATGATTGGGGTCGAAGCCTTTGATATAATCTGCGTTGACCAAATCATATTTTAGGTTTGTTCCCGCTAAATTTATGGTGTTCGTTTGCACAGCAACGCCTGTGTCGGACAACAATACGTTCAAGTCTTCGGTGTAACCGTCCGCGATTTTCATGTCCAGTTCTAAGTCATCCATTTGCATGGCGTATCGAACATTTTTTAGCGAAATTTCTGCCGCGCCGAGCGTGTAATCTAATGCTGTTTTATTTGTCGTGGTATCAACGGTTGGATAGGTAGAATAAAAAATATCAGTGTCGACGAGTGTTAAATTGTCGAGGATATATTTATTGGTCGTGAGGTCAGCGGTACCGATGGAGGCGGACATTTCTTTTAAATCTAAATCTAATTTTAGTCCTGTTGGTTCATCATCGTAGAGAATGTCGATATTTTGGAGGTTGATGTAGGCATCTGCTAAGAGAATTTTCCAAGGGGAGGCAGCTTCACTATTTTGTTCTATGACGGGCGTTTTTTCGACGATAGAGGTATCCTTTGTCAAAAAAGCGTCCATGATGAAACCAATATTTGAGGTATCTTTTCGAATAAAAAATTCTCCAGTGATATCGCTGATGCCTACTCTATCTATCTCTACTTTTTTCTTTACCAAACCCCATAAATCTACACCTACTTCAAAACTGCCTAAGGTAAAAAGCGAGTCTCCTTGTGGTGTTTCGAGATAGACATTTTCGACAAAAACTTGTTTTGGTAATTTCCAACCGACGTAACCAATTTCTACCTTGGTATCTAAGGTTTCGGATAGATAGGAAGATGCTTTTTTTGTGAGAAATTTCTGAGTAGCTGGTAAATTTATTAAACCAAAAATGATTAAAATAATGGCAAATATGACTAAAAAGAATCGAGTCAAACCGTGCAAAATACGGTAGAGAAGACTATGTTTGTTTTTAGCTTCGTCAGTCACGTTTATCGTTTAGTCGGATAGATAGTTTTGATATATGTTAGAACTTGTTTGAGGGGTTTATGTTCGGTGATACTCTCTTTGAAAATGATTTTTGATAATCTTTATAAATTGGTTTACCTATTTCACGATGTTAAGAATAAATGACTGGAACGTGGATGCACACGGATTGAACGGATTTGAAGCGAATTTTTCTATTCTTACTTATTTCTTTTTGTACTGAAAATTAGCACCAGAAATACCTAAAAAATCCGCGTCAAATCCGCGTCAAATCCGCTTAATCCGTGTTTATCTATGTCTGAGTCATATATTTTTTGCATTCAAAAAAATCAATGCCCCTCATCATGAAAATCATCACAATGATACAAATGCTGCTCCTTCCCGCGTACCATTTGCGTCTTACCACCCTTCTTCTTCTCCCCTAACATTTTCTGTATCAAACGTGCGCGTTCTTTACGAAGTTCCTCCCGTTTTTCTAAATCTTCCGCGCGGTCAAAATATTTGATACCGTCTACATAAGTCATTTCTGCTTTGGCATAAATCGACAATGGATTATCTGACCACAAGACAATATCCGCGTCTTTTCCGACTTTGATACTACCTACGCGATTATCGATGTGTAGCATTTTTGCAGGATTTAGAGTGACGAATTTCCATGCATCCTCTTCGCTGACACCGCCGTACTTGACAGCTTTGGCAGCTTCTTGATTGAGGCGGCGCGCCATTTCTGCATCATCAGAATTGAAACCGGTTAAGACACCATTTTTGTGCATAATCGCACCATTTTGAGGAATTGCGTCAATAACTTCATATTTGTATGCCCACCAATCTGAGAAAGTAGAACCCGCAACGCCGTGTTCTGCCATTTTATCAGCGACCTTATAGCCTTCCAAAATGTGCGTAAAAGTATTCACGCGGAAACCATATTTTTCGGCTACTTTCATCAACATGTTGATTTCACTTTGACGATAAGAGTGGCAAGTGATGAAGCGTTTGCTGTCCAATATTTCAACAATCGTTTCTAAGTCTAAATCCTTGCGGTAAAATTTTCCGCTGGCTTTCATTTTCTTATAATCCACCGCGCGCGAGAAGTAATCTTCGAAAACTTGCTCGACGCCCATCCTAGTTTGTGGGAAACGGATTTTCTGCTGGTCGCCCCAGTTAGTCTGCTTGACATTTTCACCCAAAGCGAATTTGATAAATTTATCCGCGCCTGCAAATAGCATTTCATCTGGCGTGCTTCCCCAACGTAACTTGATGAGCGCAGATTGTCCGCCGATAGGATTTGCGGAACCGTGTAATAATTGAGAAGTCGTCACACCACCCGCCAATTGACGGTAGATATTTACGTCTTCCGAATTGACAACATCTTCAATCGTCACCTCGGCAGAACTCGCTTGCGTCCCCTCATTCACTCCACGACTAATCGCGATATGCGAGTGCTCATCCACGACGCCACAAGTCAAATGTTTGCCGCTGCCGTCTACTTCTTCAGCTTTATTTGCGGATAGATTTTGACCAATTTTCGCAATTTTTCCATTTTCAATTAAGACATCTGTTTGCTCCAAAATGCCTTCTGCTTCATTCGTCCAAACGGTTACGTTTTTAAATAATGTTGTCTTAGCTACTGGTTTTTCATTCCAACCAAAAGCCATGAATGGGTAAGTAACTTCTCCTGCAATTGCGTTTTCTGAACGGTCTTTTTTCTTTCCTCCTTTATCCATTTTCTCCTCCAAATCACCTGAACGTCTCGCTGACCAATCTATCCATTTTCCTGCGCCGTCTTGCCCGCGACCGTTCCATTCTTTTCCGATTATACCTGACAAACGGACTTTTTCCTTTTTGCCTTTAGGTACAAATGAAAGGGAAATTAAGTCTTCTTGAAGAGTGTAATTTACTTTGACTTGATTGCTATCTGAATAACTGATAAACATTTTTTCATCCCGAACTTCTAACGGAAATGCCATGTCGCCGTCCAAAATTAAATTGTAACGACCGCTTAAATCTGGCGTATTGATAGAAGATAAAACGTAAGGACTTCCCTTCACCCAATTGTGTAAAACCTTTGATTTTTCACCAAAAATATTTCCATTGGTGATAATGAAATTGGCGAAACGACCATTTTCTAAACTGCCCAGTTTTTTAGCTACTCCGACAAGATTTGCGGGCGTATATGTCAATGCTTTTAAAGCTGCCTCTTCTGACAATCCGCTTTTGATTGCCTTTTTCAAATTCTTATAAAATGCTTTTTTATCTTTCAAGCCGTGTAAAGTAAAGGCAAATTCAATTCCTGCTTCGTTGAGAATTTTTGCATTCATTGGCGCCATTTCCCAATGCTTCATATCCGCTAAGTCAGCGCGTAAAGCATCAAAAGGGTCTTCGACATCATAAGCTTCTGGAAAATTTAAAGGAAGAATGAATGCACCGCCTGTTTGCTTCATTTCACGAGCGCGACGGTATTCGTCACCAGCACCTTTGAAGATGTATTGCATATTAAACTGGTCGCCAATTTTATCTGCACGCAATACTTCTTGCCAATCACTCACTTCAAAAATTTGCGGTAAGTTTTTCTGCTCATTCCATGCTTCTAAAGAGATATTGACTTCTTCATTTTTTCCGCCATTTGCATACCATTCTGCATCATAATAAGTCTGACGCAACAATGCCATCATCCCCATGAGCGAACTCGGGTAGTTTTGTGAAGATTTTCCTTTGTTGAATGCGAAATGACTACTTGCTTCTTCTTTTAAAATCATTTCATGCTCGCGCTCATCACCCAAAGCCACTAAAGTCGAAGCACCGCGCGCGATACCGTCTTTTTGGTGACTCGCTACTGCTCCGAAGCCCATTTTTCGCCATGCTGCCGCGGCTTTTTTATCAATTGTGAAATCTTTGTAGGCACGTATTTCTGGTTTCAAGGCTTCATTCCACATATATGCACCTTCTTTGTCGGTCAATGCTTGAGGTTTTCCGCGTCTGCCGAGACTTGGGTTTGCTTTTAATTCTGGCATTCCATAATCTGCATAAATATCTATGAATGACGGATAGATTGTTTTGTTTTGACAGTCGATAATAACTGCGTCGGCTGGAATTGAAATGCCTACGCCGCAATTCAAAACCTTACCGTCTTTGATGACTAAAGTCGCGGACTCTAATTTTTGATTATAAGTTTTATAAATCGTCGCATTTGTGAATGCGTACAGTCCATCTCGTTGGTCTGCAACGCCATTTTGCGGGAAGGTTTCCTGCGCATTGAGGAAATTAATTGATAAGAAAACTAATGCGAGAAGTGTTGTCAATAATTTTTTCATACTAATCCAGTCTAATTTGTGAAGAAACAAATGTCTAAAAATTTCAGTTTCAGACCGAAATATAGTCATTTTTGCAGATGCTTTTAAAAAAACATAGCCCTTTACAAGAAATTCAGTTTGCCGACGGACGAATCCACTTGTTTATCAAACGAGATGATTTGCTAAATCCGCAAATTTCGGGTAATAAGTGGCGCAAAATGAAGTATAATCTGCAAGAAATGCACAAGCAGGGAAAAAATACTTTATTGACTTTTGGTGGGGCTTTTTCTAATCATATTGCGGCGGCAGCGGCTGCTGGGAAGGTTTATGATTTTCAGACGATTGGGATTATTAGAGGGGAAGAATTGAATGCATCGAATGCGACTTTGAGCTTTGCGAAAGAAAATGGAATGCGTTTTAAATTTGTTAGTCGGAGTGATTATCGGCGGAAAAATGATGTGGATTTTTTAGAGGAATTGAAAGAAGAATTTGGAGATTTTTATGTGTTGCCTGAAGGCGGGACAAATGGTTTTGCACTTCCAGGTTGTGCGGAAATCATTGAAGAGATTGATGCGGAGATTTCGGCGGATTATTATTGTGTGGCTTGTGGTACTGGTGGGACGATTGCAGGGATGATTTCGGGATTGAAACAAGGTGAAATTTTGGGATTTTCTGCTTTGAAAGGAGATTTTTTACAGGGAGAAGTGGAGGAATTATTGTCACGTTGTGAGATTGATGCGAAAAAATTATTTTCAATTAATGCGGATTATCATTTTGGTGGTTATGCGAAATTTAAGCCTGCTTTGATTGAGTTTATGAATGATTTTAAAAGGCAATTTGGGATTCAATTAGACCCGATTTATACGGGGAAAATGTTTTTTGGAATTTTTGATTTGGTGAAGAAAGGTTATTTTGAGGAAGGGAGTACGGTGGTGGCAGTGCATACGGGGGGGCTGCAAGGGATTGAGGGATTTCGAGCGCGGTATCCTGATGCGGGTTTGCATCCGTAACTTCGCCCATGCGGGTAAACTTTTCCAAGCTGAGTAGTATTTCACAGCTTGGAAAAGTTTACCCGCATGGGCTGTGCTACGGGCTTCTCAGCTTGGAAAGCTGAGTTACGGTTACGGTTTTGTTAGGGCTATAAATTCTTTGATGAGGTCATTGTCAATTGTGACGGATAAATGATAATGGCTAATTTTCCACTCTCCTTCTACTTTTTCGACTACTCCCGAGGAACGACAAATGCCCATCCACGTATCTACTTTTTCATCAAACCATGCGACTTGCTCATTTTCTGTAGAATACACATTTCTTTCAATTGTTTTGAAATCCCAGGCACTGTCTCTTTCGAAATATTTCATCATCAAGGCCTTCATTTCTTCTCTTGTCCAGAGTTCTGTTTCGTCAGTACCGATGTAGATGCCGCCTTTTTTCATACTACCAAAAAATACGTCTTCATCTGCCGTTGCGG
>CAZQTE010000071.1:7963-17568 GCA_964595615.1 uncultured Saprospiraceae bacterium | reverse complement strand
TAAATGCAAATTTGGCGTAAAATTCGGAAACTTCCAAATAGGGCGTAATTATTGGTTATTTGTTACTGAAAATTTAGCACTGATAGCAAAAAAACAAGCATTCGTCCAAAGATACAGCATGGAATGAAAGTAATTTCTATATTTGTGCATATACATTAAAAGAGTTATCCGTTGCATGATTGGGACATGTTATTAAAGACCAATAAAAGTAGCCAATAACCAACACAAAAAAATGGAAAAAAAATTAAGAGACCTTTTCGGCAGTCATACAGGTTTAGACCCAAAAAGCGTGGCTTTCTTAACCAAAGCACTCGCAAAAAACAATCTACCTGGTTTTGATTATTTAGAATTTAAGCAATCCATAGGAGCTTTATTAGAAATGAACATGGATGAGGATACCGCGATAAAGTCAGCATTTGCGACGGCGGGTACTATGGGATTGACCAAAGCTAAATTGTTATCTTCTATCAAGCATTATAAAAAAGTCTTGAATTCGGAGAAAGGGCAGTTTGACATTGCTTTACAGAATCAGATGACCAAAAAAGTAGAAGGGAAACGCAAAGAGGTAGAAAAACTAAAAGGTCATATTGGTAAATGGGAAGAACAAATTGCAAAATTGCAAGCGCAAATTGCAAAATCTCAGGATACGATTGACCATGCAGATGAAGTCATCGCTGCCGAAACAGCAAAAATACAAACGACGAAAAGTAATTTTGAACATACTTTTCAATCCGTCGTAAACCAAATAGACAAGGACGCGGAGAATATTAATATGAGTCTTTAGGGCTGATAATTTTGAATTTTGAATGTAGAATTTTGAATGACTACTTCAAATTTATCTTATTCAAAAATTCTCCCTATATTTGCTTGAAAATCAGTTAGATACAGATTTTCTGAGAAAACTTATGAGTACAGCTGTTAAAAAACAGCTACAACTTTTACAACTTTACAACTATTACAACCTTTTTTTATGGCACAACCAACTCCTTTTGAAAATAGTGCATTTAAGCAAAAATCATTTTGGCAACGTCCAGAGGGCATCACTGGCGCATTATTCTTGGCTGCTATTGTTGGTCTTATAGGCTTTGTTGCTACTCAATTACCTTGGGCTGAGATTTTAGCCAATACAGTATATTTAGTAGCAACAGTCGCTGTATTAGCAGCAGTATTATATATGGTCTTTGACCCGAAAATGCGTAACCTCGTTTGGTATATGTACAAAAGTGTGATGCGCAGCATTACTGGTATTTTTGTAAATATTGACCCGATTGGTATTTTGAAATCTTATGTTGAAGATTTACAAGATAACTTGGGTACAATGAGCAAGCAAATTGGTAACTTAAAAGGTCAAGTTCGTAAGATCTCGACTTTGATGGGTGACAATGACAAAGAAATGCAAAACCAAATGCGTTTGGCATCTCGTGCAAAAGCCGAAGGAAAAAACAACCAAGTTGTTTTGGCGAGTCGTAAAGCGGCACGTTTGAAAGAAACGAATGCAAAGTATAAAGCATTGCATGACAAGATGCAGGTGATGTACCGCATTTTGGATAAAATGTATAAGAATTCGGAAATCCTTTTGGAAGACACAAAAGACCAAGTTAAGCTTAAAGAGCAAGAACGTAAAGCTATTCGTGCCTCACACGGTGCTATGAAATCAGCTATGAACGTTATGTCTGGTGACCCTGACAAGCGTGCTATGTTTGATGCTGCAATTGAAAATATTGCGGATGATGTAGCCAATAAAGTAGGAGAGATGGAGCGTTTCATGGAAATGTCTGCTAACTTTATGGAGAGCGTTGACTTGCAAAATGGTGTCTTTGAAGACCAAGGATTAGCCATGTTGGAGGAATGGGAGAAAAAATCAGACTTGATGATGTTGGACAGTGGTGTCGATTTGGATAGTTTGGATTTAGACAGCCCTGTTAGCCGCCCAGAAGCGCAACCGCGTAGTGGAAGCAAAGGCAATTCTTATGAAGGATTGTTTGATTAGAAAGTAGCACGAGCATTCTGTGCTGTGTATAGATAAAGATAGCCGCATCAGTTTTACTGGTGCGGCTATCTTTGTACGGAAGCTAATGTTCAAATGCGGACGATAATAGGAATATTAATCTCAAAAAATGTTTTTCAAGTTTATAAATTAATATTTTTGAAGATGTATTGACTAGCCCTTTTAAAGTATTACCGTATGAAAAATATTGTCCTTTTCTGCTTTTTAATGATTTTTACCAATTCTCTTTTATCTCAAAATCACGATAATCGCCTCTGCTTAACAAAATGTAATGCAGCGGAAGATGAGCAAAAAAACATAGAGATAGTACGTGCTTATTTCTTGGAAGCAACTGAAAATAAAGAAGTTTTATTTGAGGAAAAACTTCGGTTTCCGATTAGAATAGGGATTATTGAAGGGGACTCTACTGCGACACAAATAGCAGATTTTCGTATTCAGCGAACAATTGATTTTTTGAATAGAGGCTTTAAAGAAGCAAATATTGAATTTTATATTGCTCGGATTGACTTAATTGAGTCGAGTTTGAAATTGGAAGACTTAACAACAGGTTTTTATGAAAAATATAATAATTTTTCTGCTGAATATGACCTACAAGATACGATAAGTTTATTTGTGTTTAACAATCGCGATGAGTTTTGTACTATTCATGAGAACACAATTAGTTGTGGGCGAACTGGTGGCTTTTCTTACATTTTGTCAGAACGTACCAATAATATTGTGCTAAGTAAATTTGACTTAGAAGACTATAAAATATTGGCGCATGAGTTTGGTCATTTCTTTGGATTGTATCATACCTTTGAAGAAGGACAATTTGGTAAAGATGATTTATCTCTTGATAACTGTGCGACTTTGGGCGACCAGATTTGTGATACACCACCTGACCCTGGGACATTATTTGAAGTATATGTAAATTATTCTACCTGTGAAATGATGGGATTATATGATGACAATGGAAAGGAGTATAAACCGCTTATTGATAATTTTATGTCTTATTACAAGCCTTGTTATCTGCGAGAATACTCTTTTTCACGACAGCAATTAGAATTTATGCGGGCAGCTGCTATGTCTGTTATCAGGAGGCGGTTTATACATTAGTAGAGTGTGATAAAGGTCTGGGGAATTGTCTTGAAGGGGCTATCTAATCCTCATTCTTGGATAGATAGTTCATGATTTCTCTCGCCATGCCGCCACCAACATCACCACCCGACTATAATTCTTCATCCCTTCTTCAATCCCTTGTGTCTTCAAATATTGATTGTAAAAAGCATCCCGAAAGTATGGCATAATATCAGGATAACTATCAGAATATTCACGAATAACGCGACGGTCATTTCGAATACCTAGTGGCAATGTTTTATAAAATTCCTTATAAGCATCAAAGTCATATTGGGCTACCGAACTCGCTAAATAGACCCAATAACCCAATACTGCAGAATAACGAAAAAATGGATTATCAGACTCGCGCATAGCTTGATAAGCAATAAAATTACAAGTTCCTTCATCCGTAAATCCGTAACCATGTGACATTTCATGCGCTATGACAAAGGGAAACTGAATTTCATACATACCCGCATCAATATGTCCCTCTCCGACCCAAGGTAGATAAACACCTGCTGTAGAAATGGAAAGCAAAACTCCTTTCGGACGAAGCAAACGCCCACGTACACGACCTCCAACTGGAAATTCATATTTAGCCAACCATTTTTCCAAATCTGCTCTAATCAGTCGCTCTGCATCTTTAGGAAACAAATCAGGAGAAAGTACGGAGTCTGTCGCGGTTGGAATTTGTGCTCTCGCGTCAATTAGTTCTTGTGTTGTTAATGCAAATTCTTTTTTAAGCTCCTCATATTCAAGTGCTTGTGGCTCAAAAGATAATTGTGTTTCAATTGGTACACGTCCATAATTAAATCCCCACATGAATAAAAATAGAAAGACCACAATGCTCGCAAATTTCAAAAATGACCAGCCAAATCGACCCAATCTCTCTTTAAAACTACCTTTAAATTTTATCCCATTCCGAATACTTCTAAGCAATAAAAAAAGCAATCCAGCCACAAACAAATAGACAGTAGGAAAGGGGAGAAGCCCCACCGTATTGTCAATAAAAAGGCGAATAGCTTGAAATATACCCCGAGAATAAACCGTTTCAATAACTTCTGCTGGTAAAATAACACGCAATAAGACCGTAACACCAGCCAATATGACCCAGCCCCAATCTTTCGGTATCTTTTTTGTTTCGTATTTCATGTTTCTTTAATGTGTTTCGGAATTGGAAAGTTTAAAAGTTGAATAGTCGTAAAGCTCTACAACTCTAAAACTTTACAAGTCTACAACTCTAATAACTCTGACCGTTATGCAAAAGTATTTTTACTTCCTCTTTTTTTGTATTCTATTTTCCTGCGGCGATGCTTTGGAAAATGAACACGCTGGTGCACTTCCACACACCATTGACAATCGAGAGAATGTTCGCCCTGCTCAAATGTCTCAAGAAGATAGAGATTTGATTGCTTCAGCAAAAGGACGTAGCGTTAGTTCCCTGACTTACAGCGATTTATCTAATCGTCTTGAATTTGCAGGTGGGAAGCTACACATTTTTAACTTTTGGCGTGTAGATTGTATTCCTTGTCGCGAAAATAATATGCATTTAGAAAAAATACAAGCAGAATTAGGCGAAGATAAAATTCGCTTAATTCACATCAATATGGACGAAAGTCAACGTCGTAAAGATGTAAACGTTTTTATCCGTCAAGAAGGTTTGATTGGTGATATTTATCAATTGGAAAAGGCGGAACAAGCGGGACAAATTGGGGCAACAGGCTTGGATTGGAATACAGAATTACCTGCACTTTATTTAGTAGATAATGCGAAGGAAATTAAATTTTACTATCAGCAGGAGTTTGAATATGAGGAGTTGAAGGCTGTGGTGGGGTCTTTGATTTTATAAGAAATGAAAATTCGAACTCAAGATTTAAACTCAAATTCAAGACCTCCTGAGACGCATTGAAATTGAATTTGAATCTTGCATTTGAATTTAAAACTACCCTTCCTCAGCCCCAGTCACCTCAACCCACATTCCAGGCTGACGCGCATTCACACTCGCATCATACATCGCTTCACAAGACACCGTCGGCAAATAATAACGACCTTGATAAGCCGCATTCAAGCGCACGCGATAAGTCTGTGATTTGCCATATCTAATATCGAAGAAAGAGTAAACTCGGTCATCTCTAATATCTTGATAATCAGGACGATTAACATCTTTGTCATTTTGATTTAAATCATCCATTCTTGTATTTAAAATCTCCCAACCCGACGGGAAAATCTGGTCTAATGCCATTTCATCGTAACGACGCTTGTAAGTATTGCCTGGATGCTTAACAGTAACTTCTGCAATGAAATCTGTGCCTTGAGGAATAGATGTTGGGTCAATTTCTTTACCCTCATTATCCGTATATTTTACAGACAAAGCCAATTTGTTAGATGCTGCCGTTTGGTCGCCCGTTGTCGGTTGACCTGTCATCAAAAGACGTGCGTAAAGCACACTTTCTGAAGTGTTTTTCAGATTAATAGCTTGCGCTGTATTCGAAGACATATCGACAGGAACATTGACTAACGGATTGCTACTGGCAGCATTTACATTAGCACTTCCACCGATTTGATAGGCGAATTTGAATTCAGTACTTGCATCTGACTCTCCTACAAATTTACCAATCGCCAATAGGGCATAAGCCGTTTCTTGCGTGCTACACCAAGAGCCGTCGCTGAGTTGCTCAGAGATATCCTTGACCAATTCCGTTGCACGGTCTTTTTCATCTAAAAGAGTCAATACTTCCAAAATAATCGCCTTGTCACGCAAACGAGAACCAAAAGTATTTCCTAATTCTCGATATTCTTCGACATTCGAGTTTAGGCTTTTAATGAGTTTTTTTGCGACTTCCTGTTTGCCAGATAGGGCGTATGCTCCTGCCAAATACCAACGTGACATGGCTTGTAAATTATTACTTTCACGGAGACGGTTCATTGCACCGGTTGCTGGCTGATTTGCCATAGCAAGTGTGTAAAGACGATAAGCTTGCGTAAATTGTGCACCGTGGTAATACATCTTGTTTTTCTCCTGACTGGTGTCGTATAAATTAGCCGTTTTAATTTGCGCTTTGACCCAATCTGCCTTCATGCCTGCAGGAATGGTGTAACCCAATTTCTCCGCCTCTAAAATGAAATGTCCAGCATAGTTATTCGCCCAATTATTTACACTCGAACCGCCTGGCCAATAAGTGAAATTTCCACTGCTCATGCGGAAATTAGAGAGTTTATCTAATGCCGCTTGCACATTCTGCGGGACAGACTTTTTCTGCTGCTCATTCAACTCTAAAAGACGATTGACATACAATTGTGGAAATGCTTTAGAAGTCGTTTGCTCCAAACATCCATACGGATAACCCAATAAATATTTCAAACGACGACCCAAATCAATGGGAGGTAAATTAGAGACTTCTAAAATAGCTTCATTCGTGCCTGCAACACCGACAACTTGCGCATTAATATCCCAATTTTCGCCCGCCTGTAAAATGGTACTTTCAACATTAGTCACAAATGGATTTGGATTTCTAATCTCAATCTCAATTTCTTGACTGGCAGTCTCGCCTGCACCTTGCGCATTGACTTTAAACCGGGCAATTCCTGTTGTTTCTGCTACTTTTAAATCGAAATAAGCCATTTGTTCGCCCATTTGAGCGAAAGACATATTTTGCTTACCATTGTCACTGATACCGACCATTCCACTCGTTTCACTGACAGAAATAGAAGCATTTTTCACCTTCTTATCCATTGCAAAAACTGAAATTGGCAAACGTAAAGTTTCCCCAGGACCTAAAACACGTGGCAAAGTTGCTAATACCATTAATGGCTTGCGCACAGGTATGGTTTTTTCGGCATTTCCATAGGCTGATTTACTGTCATTGGCAGCAACTAACATGACACGGACAGAACCCACATAATTGGGCATTGTCAACTCATGCTTCGCAGTTTTCCCAGCAGCTAAATAGAACGGACCAATATGCCGCACTACAGGTTTGAAGCGATTGGCTTGCTTATTTTTATCCGAATTTCCTTCTGAACCTGCATCTCCACCAATACTCAACACGCGACTCATATCACCACCGTAAGCCCCCAAAACTTGGTCATAAATATCATAAGTCTGTACACCCAAAGCTTCACGCGCATAAAAAGAACCATGCGGATTTGGTGTTCTAAAATTAGTCAAATCCAATAAACCATCATCCACAACTGCGAGTGTATAAGACATCGCTTTACCATTCTTTTCACTTACCGAAACCGAGAAAGTTTCCTCTGGTTTTAGCTCGTCTTTCATGGCGATTTCTGGGTCTAATTTTGTCTGAGGATTTTCAATTCCGACAGGAATGACACCATACATACGTATTGGTAAATCATTCACAGTTTGTGAATGCGGTTGAATAAGCGAAACATGTGCATAAACCGTCGGAGACATCTCAGGTGTTGCGTTAAAAGTGAAGGTATTATCTCCTTTTTTCGCTTCACGCCAGAATGATTTTAAGACTTTTGTACCTGTTTCGAGCGTGATTAATACTCGTCCGATATCGTTGGCTGGAACGTTGATTTCTACGGTTTCGCCTACATTATATTTCTCTTGACTTGCCGCAAAAGCAAGCATTGTTGCGCCTTCGCGGTTGCCGCCCTCCTCATCATCGCCATACCAAGGATAGCCAGAATAAACAAAATCTCCCGAACAATGTCCGCCGTCTTCATCACACACACGAACTAAATAACGACCCCATTCTTTGGGCGTAAAAGAATAACTCGCCGCACCATTTTTATCACTGGTGACATCCGCTTTTACGAGAGCATTATAATGATTTTTAGAAGCATAAGACGCAATATTATCTCCACCACTTTCCCACCACCAACGCCATTCTGCGCGGTAGATGCCTACTTTCATTTTCTTGCCTTTGATTGGCTTACCTTCTGTGTCTACAACTGCAAATTCTAACTTTCCTGCTTTGTTAACTGAGATACGTTTTGAACCCCAGCTATTTTTTGGAATATAAACACCTGTGTAGGCATTATATGGATTGTAATCGACGGAATAATTCACAGTGCTAAAGTCACCACCTTTTTCAAAAATGCGCGTTTTGAAAGCTGCGCGTAATTTGCCAGGGGCATTGTCGCCTTTGTAGATGTCGAGTGAAAAATCAGCCTTACCATTTGCGTCTGTTTTTCCGTCAAAAACGGTCTGAACATCTTGATTTCCATTAGAAAATTTGCGTGCAGGGTCTGTAAATCTAAATTCTGAGAATTTAGGGAATTTCATAGATGCTTGCCTGACCTGCATTTCGATTTTTACATCAGAATTTTTGGCAGGTGCGCCATGTAACCAATTGGCAGCAACTTGCACTTTGGCAGGCATATCTTTTGGCGTCAATATCTCCTTTGCAAAGTCTAATTTTGCTTTGAGACGGTTAGGTTTAACCGTTTCTATTTTTAATGTTTTGGTGAACGTTGCGCCACCGACTTTGACTTCTGCGCGCCAGTTTCCTGTTGGTGCATCACTTTTTGTTGTCGAATGTAAAGCGTAAATACCATTCACATTTTCGTGGACAGTCCGTTTTTCGCGCACTTGACCGAGTGGGTCATAGAGCTTGAAATTAATCGGGTGACCAGCAGGGAAATTCTTCTCTTTATCTTCTAAAATGAAATTTAAATACAAATCATCACCTGGACGCCAAACACCGCGTTCGCCATATATATATCCTTTCAATCCTTTCTGCGTGACTGCACCACTGACATCAAAACGAGAGAGAGAAAGTGAATTTCCGTCCAACATTTTAAGATAAGCTTTTTGACCTTTGTGAGAAGCGACGATAAAGGCAGGAGAACGCTCTAATTCCGTGAAGTTCATACCTTCTGAGTCCGTTTTGACAGACTTGATGAGTTGCTGCTGATAATCATAAAAGTCGAGTGTCGCACCTGAAATTGGGTCTGTAGATTTTAAATCACTCACAGCCGCAAAGACGGTTTTATCATTTCCTTCTTTTGCAATAATTCCGATATCAGAAGCTAAAATATTGCGTCTGACAAAATTGTCATCGTTGTAATAGCCACCTTTACAAGGGTCTTCACGGTCATCGTAGCGGTAATTATCATAGTAACCTTCGATACCGTAATAAGTATTCCAAATACTCTTAAATTCACCATCATTACTCTGCTCTTTACCTGCAACAGTCAGATTATCCTCCTCATTTTCATTTTCTCCACAGTAGAAATCTGTGTAGCTTGGACGAAAACCAATTCTAACTTGATAAATCGCCCCAGGGTCTTTTTCAATCATCGTACTCAAATCCAAAGCGTAGCGCACCCATTTATTCTGATTTGGATTCACGCTCAATTCTCTCAAATCTACTTTTTCTTGTGCGACGATGCGTCCAACATTTTCTAAGCGATAGCCATTATTTTGTAGGTCGTTATTTTGTAAGAATTGTAAAATATTATTGTTGAAAATTTTGAAAATCTCCACTTCAACAGCATTCAGATTTATTGCCTCAATTGGCATCAAAAGTCC
>CAZQTE010000071.1:0-7863 GCA_964595615.1 uncultured Saprospiraceae bacterium | reverse complement strand
CCTGGCACACTGATAGTGAGATTTTTATCGCCTTCTACACCAATAGGATTACCAGTATGTTTTAGAGAAAATTCACCTTCTGTATCTGCTCGTGTAATATTTTCGACCGTAAAATTGTGCTGTTTTCCGTCGGGATTATGTGACCAACGGATGTTTAGATTTTTACTGTTTTGCTTGGCAGAAAGCATTTTTTCTACCTTTTCTGAGTCTGCAAAATCTGTTGTAATCAATTGACCTTCAAATTCTTGTATGGATAAGTCATTCGCATTTTTGGTTTTAAAACCAGTTTGCTTGACTACATAATTGAGTTCATAAGTTCTGAAATCAAACTCAAATTTCTCTGCATCACCTTTTGCCTCTGGAAAAATCTGAATGAGTTGCACTTTCCCGACATAAACCGTTCCTGATGCTAATTTTTCAGTTGGCGTAAAGCGAAGAGTGCGTTGATTTTCCCAGACATACTTTCCTTCGATTTTTGGAGAAAAGAAAAGTAAATTGTTTCCTGCTTCTGTACCTACTTTGTCTTCCGTTATGGCATCTTTCGCGAAGCGTATCTTAATCGGTGCGGTCCGAGAAACTGTCCCCGAGGTATAAGCATAAACATAAGAAAAAACGCTTTCGGGAATGGCAGCTGCACGTTGTTCTTCGCCCGTTTTTTTACAGGCAGTAAAAGAGAGTAGGAGGAGGAGAATGAAGGCTATTTGGTTTTTCATAGAAAAGTTGAGTTGTGATTTGTGAAATAAAAATTTCATGCTCAGTAAAACGATACTACAAATTTAAGGTACATCTAAGCCCCTAAACGGATTGCAATACGTTTTGTTAGTAGATTTTGAGTAAGTGTTTGTGTTTTGTAATTATTTGCTGGAAAGCGATAGGGGTGAAATATCCTTGGAGAGTGTGCGGTTTAATCAATAGTTTTTGGGTATTTTTAAAAAATAAATGCTCGATATGAACAGCAATTAGAAAAAGCTGTTTTACTTTGCATCGTAAATGTAGAAAAAAATTACCCAATATTCTATGAAATTAATGCCGCAATTTCCTTTGCAATTAGTTGTGTACCCAGGTGAGAGCTTGAACCTACACATTTTCGAGCCGCGCTATCGCCAACTTATCAAAGAATGCGATGCTGAAGGTATGACTTTTGGCATTCCTGCATTCATTGACAATCGAGTCATGGGAATTGGCACAGAGGTAGAATTAGTGAGTATCGAAAAGACTTTTGATAGCGGAGAAATGGATGTGAAAACCAAAGGAATTGGTATTTACAAAATTGAAGAGTTTTATGATAAAGCACCTGGTAAATTATATGCAGGGGCTGATATTGAGAGATTAGATATTGACGGTTCTACGGATATTACAATGGCGAATGATGTCTTGGATTATTTGGAAGAATTGTATCGAATTTTAGAGATAAAACGAGCAATTCCAAAAGACGTGAGTGAATTAAATACCTATGATTTAGCGCATCATATCGGCTGTAATATCGAGCAAGAATATGAAATCCTAACGATTCCTGATGAATATGGTCGTTTGAAATTTATCTACAATCATCTGCAAAACCTATTGCCAATCGTACAAGAAACGGAAATGCTTCGCAAGAAAGCACAGATGAATGGGCATTTTAAGAATATTTTGCCGCCAGATTTTTAGGGTTGTGAGGTTGTGAGTTGAGAGAATGAATTTTTTTAAATTTACTTTTTTGCTTGCCTTTATGTCTCTTGTCTGAGGTTATGAGGTTGAGAGGCGTACTCGTTAAAACTGCAACCTCAAAACCCACAACCTCATAACCCTAAACTCCGTTTACCCTCTATCCTTAGGCTTCAAGCTCAATTTCAGAGAAATAACGTGGGAAAATTTATTCTGCCCGTCACCCACATCTGTATAAGCGTAATCTACAACTAAAGACGAAATTTTCAATCCTACACCCAAACTTGGGCGGTAAATTAAGCTTTCCTCATTGTCAAAATCCTTTTCTTTTTGGAATTGATTGACTCCTGCACGCAAGTAAATAAATTCATTATAACCCAACTCTAAACCCATTGAAGGGTCGATGCTGATTGGGTCACCAGAGATTAGGGTATTACGCTGACCGTCAGTGGTGAAATGTGCGTTTATCTCAGGATTTAAAGTTACTTTTTCTCCAACTGGAAATTGATAACCAACACCTAATATAACCGAAGGTTTTGTGATTTCTGTGCTACTTTTTGCAGGTAAATCATTTCCTGTAGCGATTAAAACCTCTTTATCGCTTTCAGAAAAGTTAGTTTTCCAAGCATTGAAAGTGGAAGTCACATCACGGGCAGTTAATCCTAAACGTAAGTTTTTCAACTTATACTGCGCTCCTAAATCTAAACCAAATCCCCAAGCGTTCGCGAAAGTACCAATAACACGACGAATGATTTTGACATTACCACCAACTGATAATTCACCTTTTTTGACATTCATTTTCTGTGCATAACTCCCTAAAAAGGCATAATCTGCTGCCGAAAATTCGAAAATGTTATCATAATTAATGCGACCTTCTGCATCATACAATTGTAAGGTATTAGGAATATTATCCACGCCAAAACGTGTGAAAGATAAACCAATACGACGTTTTCCATTTGCCGAAGGCAGTGCAATACCTAAGTAATCAAACTTGCCTACACCTGCAAACCATTCAGAGTGCATAGCGCCTATTTGTAAACCTGTTTCTACGTCGATATTAGACAAGCCCGCAGGATTCCAATAAGTTGCATATACATCATCAACACCTGCTACTACACTATTTCCCATAGCTTGAGCGCGTGCGCTGACACCTATTGACAAAAATTCATTACTGTATTTTTGTGCTTGCATTAAGAAAGGCAATGCTAAGAGCAAACTGGCGAAAAGTAATTTTTGAAAGTGCATATAATAATTGTATTGACCCAGAAGGGTAGATTTTGTCGATTATTTTGAATGTCCGTCGTAAAGCAAACGCGTTTTTCACTTCTCAAGTGTAAAGAAAAGAAATTTTATATATTTTCAAAAACAAAATGTCGTGAAGAGTACGCTCAAATTCTATTTGATTGAAAATATTTTATACTTTCTTATCTTCTAATTCAAATTGTAACTTCGCCAAAGCTTGATAAGCTCCATTTTCCTTAGCAGACAACTCCTCATGCGTTCCTTGTTCTACAATTACACCTTCATCAATCACATAAATCTGGTCAACTTCTTTAATCGTAGCCAAACGGTGTGCAATGATAATCGACGTACGTCCGACCATGAGTTTGTTTAAGGCGTCTTGTACTAACTTTTCAGACTCGGCATCAAGCGCAGAAGTCGCCTCATCTAAGAGTAAAATACGCGGATTTTTCAAGATAGCACGTGCGATAGCAATACGTTGTCTTTGTCCACCAGATAATTTAACACCACGCTCGCCTACAAGAGTTTCCATGCCTTCGGGGAAGGTTTCTATAAACTCTAATGCATTTGCTTGACGCGCAGCCTCATCAACTTCGGCATCAGTGGCATCTGGTTTTCCGTAACGGATATTTTCGGCGATTGTTCCTCCAAAAAGGATAACTTCTTGAGGTACATTTGCCATATTAGCGCGGAGAGAGCGTGTATCAATATCAAAAATACTTTCACCGCCAATAGTAATATCTCCACCTTGTATGTTATAGAATTTCAATAAAAGCTGAACGATTGTTGATTTACCAGCACCACTTGGACCGACCAAGGCGATTTTACGACCTTCTTTTACTTCAAAACTCATGCCTTGCAAAATTGGCATATCTGGACGAGTTGGATAAGTAAAATTTACATTTTCGTAGCGAATATTTCCTTTTAATTGGATGGCTTTTGGCGCAGATTGTAAGTCAATCTCACTATCTGTATTTAAGATTTCACGAATGCGTTCCGTTGCACCAATAGCACCAATTAGTTCTGTATAAAAATTACCTAAGCTGGCTAATGAGCCGCCAATAATACCTGTGTAAAGAATGAACGAAACCAGCATTCCAGAGGTAATCTCACCTGCCTGCAACATTCTTGCACCCATAAATATGACAAAAAACAAAGCACCAAAGAGGACAAAAACGATAAAAACAGAGAAAATAGCTCTTCCGCGTGCGTATTTCATCGCCACTTTAATTACCTTATCAAGAGAAGCACCATAACGCATAGACTCAATCATTTCGCTTGTAAATGCCTTAACTACATTGACAGACTGCATTGTTTCGCTTAAAATGACATTGGTATCTGCTAAGATTTGCTGTCTTTCTTTCGATAATTTTCTGATATATTTCCCAAAAAAGAAAGCACCAATAACTGCTACAGGAAAAGTCCCCAACATAATAAGCGATAACTTAGGCTGCATAATCGCTAAGTATATTGTCCCACTTATTAGGATGAAAATCTGTCTTAAAAACTCCGCTAAAACGATAGAAAAAGTGCTATATAGTTTCTCTACATCAGTTGTCAAACGAGAAATTAACTCACCCGTTTGCGTTTTCTCAAAGAAGGTGACAGGTAAACTGATAAGTTTATCATATAATGCACGACGGACATCGGCAGTTCCATACTCACTCAGTTTGGCAAATAGGAGAATACGCGTATAACTTACAAAAGACTGTGCGAATAAAACCAAAAATAAAAAGAATCCAATTTGATTTAAAGAATATCCTAATTCTGACTCGCCTTGTGCTACATCAATCATTGTCCCGGACAGATGCGGGAAAATCATAAAAACCATACTGGAGAGGAACAAGAGAAAAATTCCGAGTATAAGCGACCAACGATAAGGACGCACAAACTCAAAAATTTGTAGAGCTTGAGAGAATGTCTCTTTGCTCATTTTCGGTAATGTTTTGTTATTCTTACCGTTTTCAACTTCTTTAGACATATTGTTTAAATAAACTATATTAAAATTTTGTTTGTCGAGAGATAAGACTACTTTTGTGCGTCTTTTCAACGAAAGCACAAATGTAGTTTAAAACTTATGCCAAATGGTAGTTAGAAATGTATTATCATAGTCATTTTCTAACTGTTTTTGGCATGATTGCTGAACATATATTGTTTTTGTGGAATATTAAGTAAGGCAGAGATATTTTTTCTGTTTTTCGTTCCAATCCAAAAAAGATAAAATAACTGTTCCTTACAAGAAACAAATTACTTTGGAAATACGTTGAAAAGCATAATTCTATTTTCATAATGAATACCCTAAATTATTCAAAAATATTTAAAAACATGAAGAATTTTTTACTTTCCGCATTGTTAACATTGATGACTTTCAGTGTTTTTGCTCAAATTACTGTTAATCCAGACCCTGTAGTATTTGGTGATACACCAGTTTCTGTGTCTGTTACTTATTCTAGTGCACCAGCTGGTACTGTCCATTTCTTCTTATACACAAACCTAGTACCTACCACTGCTGTATTTGATGGTCCGACTACTGCTGCAGGTTTAGGTGGTGCAAGTCAGACGATTACTTTTACCGTAGGTACAATCGGCAGTGGTGCTGATGCAGAAATAGACCCTGCGACTGGACAACTATTATTATTCTTTGGAGATAGTAGTGATGAGTCAACAGCAGTACCTACAGGTGATGTATCAATTACGGCTATTTTGCCTATTGAATTAAAGTCATTCAATGCTAAAAGCCAAGAAAACAATGTAAATCTATCATGGACAACATCTATGGAAGAAAACAATGATTTCTTTACATTAGAACGTTCTTTTGACGGAAAAGACTTCGCAGCAGTAACTAAAATCAACGGTGCTGGTGATAGCGCAGAAGAAGTTGCGTACAACTTCACAGACGAAAACGTAACACGTATTGCGACTGCAAACACGGCTTACTACCGCTTGAAGCAAACAGACTTTGATGGAACAGCTACTTTCAGTGATGTGATTTCTGTTAATTTGGAAAATCGCAATGATTTAGAATTAACTAATGTTGCTGTTTTAGGAAATGAATTGTCTGTAAATTTTGTTTCTCCTACTGAAGGAGATACAGAAATCAGTGTTTATGACTTGACAGGTCGTATGATTGCTACAAACAATCAAGTTGCGACAGAAGGTTATAATACTACAAACTTGACTTTGAATACTAATCAAACTGGTATTTTCATTGTACGTATTGCTAATGGTCAATCTCAGACTGTGCGTAAAATCATGAAGTAATTTGAAAGACTTCAAAATTATAAAAAATGGCTGCCTTCTTAGTTGAAGGCAGCCATTTTTTATTTTTACTCCCGCACTTTCTCTCTAAATTCATCCACAATATCACGACTTGTATCCTCAGACAAAAAGGTAAACTTTCCATTCTTATCAATGATATAATAAGCAGGAATAGAAGTCAAATTATACTCGATTTTAGTCTTGTCGGTATCCAATGCTAAGACGTTGACTCCAAGAATATCTTGACGCTCCAGAGAGGCTAAAAATGCTTCTTTTTTCTCATCAATTGATACGTTAAACAGCACGACACCAATGTCTTGCAATTCCTTCCGCTTGCTCTCATTATTACGGAAATTTTTAAGGCAAGGCTTACACCAACTCGCCCAAAAACTAATATAAACCACCTTGCCTTGATAATCTTGCAAAGCTAGTTTTTGTCCGTCAGCTGTAATTGTTTCGAGCAAAGGGGCAGGTGAAGAAGTGGTTGCATTCAATACACTTCCGTAGGTTTGTTTGACTTTTTCAGTGTATTCTTGATAGGGATTTTTCTTATAAAAATCAGGATAGCGGTCTTGCCCAAATGTTGGAGCACCTGTCTTGTTAATGTAGACACAAAGTATTTCTGATTGCAGATACCAAGATGCTTTTTTATCAAAATTTGTTTGCGCTAAATCATAAATAATTGGCGCAACATGTTTTGCATTCCCAAAATCACCAGGCAAATACTCGTATTGTAAGCGTGCTTTGAGATAATTTTGGTAGGCAGGAGAGTCCAATAACTTTTCATCTTTGTAATCGCCAGCTGGTAGGGGATATGCCTCCTTTAGTTTCAACAAATCAATCAATCCCATTCTATCTTTATTAATGATAAAGTAGGCAATTCTATTTGTCAAATCATCATAAATTGCTTTGTTCTTATACTGTTGAAATATCTTGTTATCAACTTGATTTTCATTAGCCGCGAGGAAATTCATTACTGCCTCTTTATCTGCGTCCCTATGAAAGAAAAATTGCTTGTCAGTATGCGAAGATGCTTGATTAGAAATCGTTCTAGCAACAGAAAAAGAGAGATGTGCTAAATCATATTTAATTAAAGACTTTGCGCCGTATTCGCGCTTATATTCTGCCATAAAGTTGTTTTCAGTAGCAGATAAGCCTTTGAAAGTCAAAGTATTGTGAATGTCAAAAGAGGAAAAGTATATTTTTGGTTGTTCAGAAGGTTTGACTAAAACTGGAATGCGTGTTTTGCCATATTCCAAATGCATAACTTGCTCAAAAGGAATGTTTAATTCAAAGGAAACTTCGTCGCCATTGTTCAATGGGATTCTATTGTAAGTTGGTGCTTCTCCTTGTACTTTCTCAATCCATAATCCAAGATAAGGCTCCTTATTATTTTCAATTTTTACATAGAAAACACTGGGCGCAGCAACTGCGATTAATTGAGCAAATAAAAAAGTTAGTAGTAGTGTGAAATTTGCTTTTTTTGACATAGACAAAATGCGTTGAGAGTGATGTGTTGTGAGGGGGCAAAGGTAATTAAATCTTATACCTTTTAGACGAGAACGACGCTGCTATTTCATAAATTGTTTTAAAATATTTTTTGTTGAAAATTTTTGAAACAAAAATTGGTAAAATGGTGGGAATGTTTTAAATTTGTTGTGGGGTTTGTTAAATAATTATGTAATCTATTTTAAATTAGGTGTTGATATATACAAG
>CAZQTE010000070.1:12127-17674 GCA_964595615.1 uncultured Saprospiraceae bacterium | reverse complement strand
ATGTTAAGAGCTGTCCATTTTTCGGGCAGCTCTTTTTTTGTTAGGACTACTTAATAAATGCGTCAAAGAACGATAAATTTCAGCCTCATCTTACAATTTCTCCTATTGCCGACATAAAATAACCAAAAAATCAAACTACATTCGTCTTTTTCTCGTTATTTTAACAAGAGATTTGTATTTATATAGTAGATATCGGTCGACCATTACGTTATAAAACCGTTTAAACGATAGAAAACCTAGAGCCCCGAATTCTTACAAATAAATCATCCGTGCATGAAATATTCATTACACATAATTGCTATTTTCTCCTTTCTTTTTTGCTTTTCTTTCGAAATGCAAGCAACACACAATCGTGCTGGTGAAATCATAGTCGAACAACTAGCTCCTTGTGAAGAATACAAGGTTAGAGCAACAATCATTACTTATACCAAAGCAAGTAGTACATCTGCTGACCGAGATTCTTTGGTCATTTGTTGGGGAGATGGAGAACAGTTTTGTGAAATGGTATTCCGGTCTAATGGGCCTAATAATAATGGAGAAATATTGGAAAATGACATAAAAAGAAATGAGTATAGTGCCATGCATAATTATCCTGGAGCTGGTAGTTATACAATCTCGATGACAGACCCAAACCGTAATGGTGGCATAATTAATGTCAATCCTCCTGCCTCAGACCAAGTTCAATTTCATATTCAAACAGTCCATACTCTACTTAATTGCCAATTCAATGGCTTGAATAGCAGTCCAATTTTAGATTATGAACCTGTAGATGTGGGCTGTATCAATCAGGTATTCAATCATAATCCTGGTGCATTTGACCCCGATGGAGATAGTTTGTCCTATGAAATTATACAACCTTTAGCAGATGTAGATAGCCCTGTTCCTAATTACGATTTTCCTAATGAACTGAACAATGTCAATAGTGGTATTTTTGTTATAGACCCTGTAACAGGAACTCTTACTTGGAATGCTCCTAGTACCGCTGGGGAATACAATATGGCCTTTGTTATCATATCCTGGCGAAATGGAATCCCTATAGATACGATGGTACGAGATATGCAAGTTACTATTCGCGATTGTGAAGATAATAGACCTCCTACGATTGAAACTGTAGAAGAAATATGTGTTGTGGCAGGTGAATTATTAGAATTTGATGTCATTGCAGATGACCCTGATGACGGGCAAGGTGTAAAATTACTAGCACGAGGTGGTCCATTTAATGTTCCTTTTTCCCCCGCTGAGTTCCCAGATGCGACTTTCTTTGAGACTCCTCCCGTTGGGAAACAATTTACCTGGCAAACCACTTGTGAACATATTGCAAAACAACCTTATGAGGTGATATTTAGAGCTACTGATAACTTCTTGGATACGACAGGTTTGTCAACTTTAAAAATCGTTAGAATAAAAATCGTTGGTCCTCCTCCTGAGAATTTAGAAGCTCAAGCTATTCCTGGTGAAATTGAATTATTTTGGGATAACCCATATTTTTGTGAAGATGCCGAAGAAGAATATTTCTTAGGTTTTTCAGTATGGCGAAAAGAGAATAGCAATAATTTCATAGTGGACAATTGCGAACCAGGTTTAGAAGGACGCGGTTATACTCAAATCAATCCTCTAACAACCGAAATTCAAGACAATCGATATTATTATAAAGACTCTGAGGTAGAAAGAGGAAAAACCTACTGTTATCGAATTTTAGCAAAGTTTGCAAGATATACCTCTGCTGGCAATCCATTTAATATTGTGGAAAGTTTACCATCAGATGAAGTTTGTGTCCAGCTAAAGCAAGATGTACCGCTTCTAACAAATGTTGATGTCCTTGAGACGGATATACAAAATGGAGAAATATTAGTGCGCTGGATAGCACCAAAAGCAGAAGATTTAGACACCTTGCTAAATCCTGGTCCCTACAGGTATCAACTCGTACGCTCAGAGGGAATTGGTACGGAAGATTTCATAGAAATTGATGCGGCTAACTACAACGCGGATAATTTCTTTGAGCTTACTCAAACAGAATTCACGGATACCAATTTAAATACTTTTGAGAAAGCTTACACCTACAAAATTGATTTTTACATCAATGGAGAACCAGAAGCTATTCGCTCTGCCAATAGAGCATCGTCAGTCTTCTTAACAGTTGGAGGCGCTGATGAGAGAACAGAACTATCATGGGATTTTGATACCCCATGGGAAAATTCTGACTATGTAATCTTTAAGGAATTGACAGACGGTAGCTTTACTATTTTAGATACAGTACAGACACCAAATTTTACGGAAAGAGGTCTAGTAAATGGTAGAGAATACTGTTATTACATCGAAACCATTGGTGCATATAGTGTTGAGGGGATACCTGCTCCTTTGTTTAATAAATCACAAAGAGCATGTGGTGTTCCACTAGATACTGTTCCTCCTTGTCCTCCCACCTTAACGGTTAGGAATATTTGCGACGAACAAGTAAATTGTGTTGAAGCGGAACTTGTCAATAATCTAACTTGGACTAATCCAAATTTCTTATGTGAAGATACAGATGATGTGGTTGCTTATAATGTCTATTATGCAGATCAAGAAGGTGCAGATTATAACCTAGTACACTCTACCGAAGATACTGCAGATACTACTTTTGCGCACATGCCGTTGCGAGGATTAGCAGGTTGCTATGCCGTTACTGCCGTTGATAGTTTTGCCAATGAAAGTCTATTTAGTAATATTATTTGTGTTGACAACTGTCCAATTTATGAGCTACCAAATGCATTCACACCAAATGGTGACGGACAAAATGATGTATTCATACCTTATCCGTTTTGTTTTATAGACAGAATTGAGATTTCAATATTTAATCGTTGGGGACAACAAGTATTTGCGACTACAGATCCTAACATTGGTTGGACTGGGAAAAGTGATAATGGTGAAGACTTAGCAGCGGGAACCTACTACTATAACTGTCGCGTTTTTGAGCAACGCGTATCGAATGGTGGTGAAATTGAAAAGCAATTAAGTGGATTTATAGAACTACTCAAAGATAATTAAATCTTAAGGAAAAGCAGTTCTATAAATCCATTTGGCTTGACTTACTACTTAGGAACGCGACAAAAATAGATTCCCTAGTTTGACACTATTCAACTTTTTGCCAATGCAATGTATCAGGAAAAATATCTTGATTAATTGAGAAAGTTGACATTTCTTCAAGTCCTGTATTAGATACTTCTGGAGTACCTGCGATGCTGGTTTGGAAATTCATCAATAGAAATATACCAAAAAAGCCCACAAAAAAAAGTGCGGAAGTTGTGTAATTTTCTGTCTTCAAAATGGAAATAATTTGTTATAAATAGTTGTGTTTGAACAATAGAATTAACTTTACAGCCAGATTTTAATTCTATTAATATCTAGCTGAAAAATTTAAATTATTCAAGAGAAGTAGCTTATTTTATAGCAAATAAGTTGCCAGAAATGGAGAAGAACTTAGTAAAATCCAATTTTATCAAATGCAAGTATTCAATAAAAAATTAATTTTAGCTTCAAAATCTCCACGCAGAAGTCAGCTTTTACGAGAAGCTGGATTTTCATTTATCAATAAAACAAAAGACGTAGACGAAAGCTACCCTGAAGGCTTAAAAGCCCATGAAGTGGCAGAATACATTGCAAGCAAAAAAGCTAAAGGATGTGCGGATTTTTTGGAAGGAGAGTCACCTGATACAATACTCATAACCTCAGATACGATTGTAGTCCTAAATGATAAAATTTATGGAAAACCCAAAGACTATAAAGATGCAGTTCGTATCTTAAAAGAATTATCTGGTCAAACACACATGGTAATTACAGGGGTTTGCTTGCAGGATAGCAAAAAACAAAGAACCTTCCACGGTATCTCTAATGTTACTTTTTCAAACTTGACAGACGATGAAATTGACTATTATTTAAATACTTGCAAACCCTATGACAAAGCAGGTTCTTATGGCGTGCAAGAATGGTTGGGGCATTGCAAAATAACAAAAATAGAAGGGACTTATGCCAATATCATGGGGCTGCCCGTCGATTTGGTTTATGAAAATTTATTAACTTTTTGACTTTCACAAGACTGTAAAGAACGTTGAAAGAAATTATTTCTCTTTCCCTAAAATGTCCATAAACTCCTTTCTGATATTTTCATTTAAAAATTTCCCGCTAAAGGAAGTTGTCACAGTACTACAACCATGGTGCTCTACTCCCCTCGCCTGTACACACATGTGTGCAGCATCTATGTAAACCGCGACATCCTCCGTCTTAAGCACTTTTTTCAACTCATCAGCAATCTGCATAGTCAAGCGTTCTTGTACCTGTGGACGCTTTGCATAATACTCTACAATACGATTAATCTTAGACAAACCAATAACTTGATTACCTGCAATATATCCTACGTGTGCTTTCCCAAAAATCGGCTGAAAATGGTGCTCACAAGTCGACTGGACGGGAATCCCCTTCTCCACCAACATACTTTTATATCTATATTTATTTTCAAAAAGAGTCACGGCAGGTTTATTGGCAGGATTAATACCTGAAAATACTTCATTCACAAACATCTTTGCCACTCGCCTAGGTGTACCTGCCAGACTATCATCTGTCAAATCAAGACCTAGAGTATCCATTATCTCCCGAAAATGTCTAGTTATTACTTCAATTTTTTCAGTATTCGATATTTCAAAAGCATCTTCTTTTAGTGGAGTTTCTAAAGAAGTTCCCACATGAGCATCACCAATATCATCCATAACTGAAATTTGATTGCCATTTGTTTCTCCCTTTAAATATTCGTTAGAATAACCGTTCTTTAAGTCAGACATTTTGTTCATTTTTGCAGAGTTTTTCAAAGTAGCGAAAAAACTCAAATCCAAATTTGTTGAGTGTGTTTATTTAATAGGCTTTATAGTATTTCATAAAACATGAAAGCCGATAAACGGATACTAAACATTACTTTTGTATTATAGTTTAGAATAAATCGTTACAATCCTATTAATTAGACTTGTAATCTTTCATAATAGTAACAAGTCTATTAGATAATACTCAATATGCTTAAGTACAGTATTCTTATAAGTTGGATTTTAATAATTGCTTCTTGCTCTGGAAATACAAATTCTAAAGAGGAAAAATGTCGTTTTGGTGAGCCAACTTCAATTTTTAATGAACAGAATCCTGCTATTGCTTCCTCCAACTTTAAGAAAGAGGGACGCATTGGTATTGAAACTATTCAATTTAAAAATCAGCTTTCATTAGAATTAACTCAATCTGGCTGTCAAAATCTAGTTCAAGATTTTGCGTTTTCTTTACCAATGACCAATCCCAAAGCTGACGGTCAATTTTGGATACAACAAGGGGAACAATTGATGAGATTTTTAGGAAATACAGACCCAAGTTTAATGCAGTTTGGAGAGTGGGCGAATATGATAGCTCAATCAAGTAAGGAAATGAAACTGGGGGAAGCTAAAGAAATTCAAACTGGATACTTTGTTACTGTTGACAAAATTTCGGGTAAAGAACAAACGATTATTAAAGTTACATTGGAAGGAAGGTAAAATA
>CAZQTE010000070.1:0-12027 GCA_964595615.1 uncultured Saprospiraceae bacterium | reverse complement strand
GTTTTTTCGGTTCTCCGTCAAATCGTGTGAAAGTGACATGAAAAACGTTTTTTTCTAATCAATCAGCCCCCTACCCGCTTTGGCAATTTTTCCTGTCTTTTGCAATTCTTTCATCAATCGGTCTAGGACACCATTAATAAAATCTTTACTCTTGTCAGTACTATAAAGCTTTGAAATTTCTACAAATTCATTTAAAGTAACCTTAGTTGGAATAGACTCAAAATTAGTTAATTCACAAACCGCCATTTTCAATGAAATCATGTCAATAATAGCCACGCGGTCAACATCCCAGTTTTTAAGAGTTGGCTCAATAATCTCTAATAGGTCTTTCGCTTCAAAATAAACTTTATGAAACAATACTTCTCCAAAATCAGTAACTGTTTCCTTACTCGGGCGATATGCTTCATAAAAACCATCTACGGCAGGTAATGCTTTGATTGTCTTCTTAATAGAACCAACAACTATTGACTTGTCATCCAACCATACTGCAAACTGCTCCTCCATCAACTCATTAAAACTCTCTTCACTTACCCAAAATCGATATAGCTTTAAGAGAATATCTCTATTCGCGGCATGACTTTCTGGCGCAACTAAGTATTGCTTATAATCGTCTGTCTTAGCAAATTCGGTATAGTAGCGACGCACTTGGTCTTTGTCAATTCGATTATCGATATGGCGCATACGTGTCAATCGCCGAAAATCATCGCTTTTAAGGAGACTACGTACTAAATCATTTTCGGCTATTTTTGGACGAAATGCTTTATCCTCTTCGGTAGGAACGAGTTTTGCAGCTTTTTTTTCAGCGACTACACGAGCATAATCCGCAATCTGCATTAATAATAACAAATTGTATAAATATAAATCAAAGGCAGCATCTACACTTTGACGGTAACGCTTGATAGCATCAGCATAAGACAAATCTTTGTCTCTACTAAGGGTATATAAACCTTGCATTACTTTGACACGGACATTTCTTCTACTCAGCATAATAATAATTTCACTTTTTCTGCTTTCGAAAAAGGGGAAAATGATTGCAATGTTTTTAAATAAAAACTGTTTTTAGGGAATAGGTAATAAATAATCTACCCAAATTTGGCGTAGCTATTTTTTCGTTAGACAAGGCAAAAAACGCAGGTATAGCCTTAGCTATAGCGAGTATTTTTAACGAAGTATAACGGAAAAAGAGCAAGCCAAATGGGTAGATTATTTTTTACTTGTTCCCTTAGATAGTTTTCGAAAAGATAATTTTTCAAAATTCTAAACAGCTTCTAATCTAAATGCAAAGAAAAGTAATTTTTTGGGAATGTTTTCTATTTCAAACACTTTATTAATCACAGATGTAGGAAATCTATATTTTCGACATAAAAAAAGCTTGAATTCAATTGAATTCAAGCTTTTTTTATATCATTCTATATGATTTTAATCTGCCACTATCACTCGGCGATTCATAACACCTTCTGCTGTACGAACACGAACAAAATATAATCCTGAAGCAAGTTTATCCATAGCGACACTTATAGTATTACTACCTTGGCGGAAATTTTGATTTTGAATAGTATTTAATACTTGTCCATTCAAATTAACAAGTTCAATTGTTGCATTAAATGTAGAAGAAGATTCTAAACTAACAGTTAAATTTGCTCCAGAGCTAACAGGATTTGGTGAAACTGTCATTGACTCTACTTCAGAAATTTCAGAAACCGCAGTAGTTCCTGCCCCTGTTGTGAATTGGCGCGTTGAAGACCAATCAGAACAAGTAGAAAATTCATTATATCCACGTACTCTCCAGTAATAATTAGTATTTGGATCTAAATCACTAATGTAAGCACCTGGTTGCCAATCATAATACTCTCTTGTTTGTAGAGTGAAAGATGCATTCTGAGCAATCTGAAGGAAATAAGTCGTTGTATGTGGCACATCACTCCAAGAGAAGGTAACACCGTTAGAAAACTCTGTAGTCGCTCCGTCGGAAGGAGTATTTAACTCTGCTACTTCTGTAACTGCCTCCGTACGATCTGGTCCTCCATCAAATGTCAAATATCCACGCGCTGGTGAAGATAAATCCATAACCATCTGAGCACGTTGCCCCTCAGTAAAGATTTGATTTGAACAATCAAAATAACTCATATAGTTAGTTTCCATTGGATTTACGATTTCACCTTGTGGATCGCAAACCTCTTGTGACCAAGTACAGCCACCTGCCGAAATTCCAAATGAGTAATCTGGTGGTGTATCACAAATAAAGTCTCCTGCTGTTTCACAGTTTGAACCGTCTTGAAACTCAACTACTGAATTAGGATTTGAAGGAGCAAATTCGGGAGCACATTGATTAGGATTTTCATCTGACCAAAGAGCCCAGCTTGTTTGATCCCAACCATTATGAGTATGAGGCAACGATAAAAAGTGTCCCATCTCATGAACGTATGTATTTGCAGAATAAGTTGATTGATCTTTTCTTAAGACAATCCAATCATTACCAGGAGAATAGTATCCAAGTGTTACTGTACCAGGAATATTATTACTCGTCGTAGCATTATTTGCTACAAAAACATTTATCGAAACATTACTTTTTTGAAAACTCAAAGCAGCATTGTTCGCTCCTGGATCATCATAAGCTCCATCATTTTCAAAATAATTAAAGCCATCATTGATATAAAACTGAATATTCTGATCAGCATACTCTTCATTCAAACGACAGTGTAAACCTAAAATATTAGAAACTTTAGCAGCGGTATTTGTTGAAACTCTACTTAGAAGGTGGTATTTAACAGGTACCCAAGTAATTTCATCATCGCGAAGCTCTGCTTGCTCTGGAGAATTGTGTACCAATTGACTCATTTCCCAAGCACGTTGTCTTACTTGCTCGTATGCTTCAATATCCTGAATAGTTCCACAATTTCTAACTTGTGCAAACGTGGAGACTGAAATCAATGAAAAGAAAAGAAATAGTAAATTTTTCATTATAACTTATTTATTTGAACTAATTTTTTCGATTATCTTAAATACTGTGTAACAAAAGTAAGTTGTAATTCTATCAGGCTTCCAAGGGGTTTCAACCCCTTGTTTACTGCGATACAAGGGATTGAAACCCCTTGGAGGAATATAAATAAATTTTTGTTACAGTGTATTAAAGCTATTCAAATTTTTCATTTTAAATAGCTTTAAGATATTTTATTGTGTGGTTAAAAGCTGTTTGAATTTATGGTAATGGGTTAAAATGGTGGATGCTCGCGTGGTGACTCAAAGTCACCTTGTGAGTAAAAGGTATACATCAGTCGTTTTCACCCACTACCGAATTTATTAGACTTTTATGAAGGAGCTTGAGGGAATTTAAGTTTACTCAAATCTCATTAGTAAAAGTGATTTAATAAGTTGAGCCATAATGCGTAGTAATTTTTTCTTCTAAGAAATTCAAAAAATCGTTGCATGGTCTGCATCACGGAACTATTTTTTGTGTTTTTTAGAAGGAAAAAGAACAAGTATAATGGCTCAAGTTATTGAATTACTTTTACTTAATAAAGTTTATTCAGTAATTACTACACGTTTATTCATGACACCATTAGCGGTACGCAATGTAGCAAAGTATAAACCTGCCGCTAATTGTTGAGTATTTAGCTTTATTGAAGAGTTTCCTTGCGCAAAGTTAATCCCTGTTCGAGAATAAACAGACTTTCCATCGACTGAAATTAATTCAAAATCAGCAGTAAATGATTTTTCAACACTTACTGAAAAAGTCAAATCAGTAGCCCGACTAGCAGGATTAGGACTTACTGTAAATTCTGTCAAGCCCTCAACCGTTGCGACACTAGAAATACCTGAACCTGTCTTAAAGGTACGAGATTCACTCCAATTCATACAAGAACTATATTCATTGAATGGAGCTACTCTCCAAAAGTAAGTAGTATTGTCATTTAAATAATCCAATAAATAAATACTAGCTTCATCTGCAATTGACTCTACTGCAAGCAATGAAAAACTAGCATTTAATGCCGTTTGAATTACATATTTTTCGGCATGTGGAGTATCTTCCCAATCAACAGTTACATTTGAAAATGTTAATTCCTCCATATCTGCAGGTGAACTTAATACTGTTGTTGCTGTAATTGCTTCAGTTGTAGTCGGACCACCATCCGTACGCAAATAATTACGGAAATTGCTATTGTAATCAGTTAATGCCATTTCTATTTGCTCAGGAGTAAAACTCATGTCTGGGCAACCGTTAAAGTATCCCATAAAATTAGTTGGGTCAGGTTCCAGTTGTGCTCCTGTAGGGTCACAAGCATTTCCAGAATAAGAACAATTATTACCTGCAGAAATTCCTAAACCATAATTGGCAGGAGTATCACAAAGATAATCACCAGCAGTTGAACAATTAGAGCCATTAGCTCTTTCTGTTGGTACAAATCCACAAGTAGAAGTGCTAGGAGCGCATTCCCCAGGATTATCATCTGCCCAATCTTCCCAAAATTGACATTCCCAACCATTAAATGGGTGATTTAAACTTAAGAAATGTCCCATTTCATGCGGAAAAGTCTCGCTATTATAAGTTGCTTCAGATTTTCGCAATACAATCCAGTCATCACCAGGTGAATAGTAACCTAAGGTAACACCAGGCCCGTTGTCAGAACCAGGAGGGTTTGCTTCAGTCCCGATAAATACATTAACGGAATTATTTGAACGGTTAGAATTTAAAAAGAAAGTAAACGAACCAGGGTTTGTGTAATAGTTGTCATTAAAATGATATTCAAAGCCATCATTGATATAAAATTGAATCTCATGCTCTGCATATTCTTCATTTAATCTACAGTGTAAACCTAAAATATTAGAAGCTTTAGCTACTTGAGTTCCATCTGCTTTACCAAACAAATGATACTTGATGGGAATATAGATAACTTCATCGTCACGCTCTTCAGCTATCCCAGAATCCATGATTTGGCGATTTGCCAACGCTCGTGCATTCATTAAGAGAGCAGACTCTGTGTCTATTGATGTTCCACAAACACCTATTGATTGAGCAAAAGTAAAAGCAGGAATTAAAAGCAAAGTCAAAAGACTAGCTAAAAGTTTATTTGTCATATTATTATTGAGTAATTACTGTAAGAATATGCATTACTATTCAACATACTCTGGCTAGTGAAAAAGTAAAAAATATAAGATTTTATGCAAAAGTAGAAAAAATACAGGCGTAAGGGTGTCACCATACTTGCATTTTTACGTCAAAGATGTTAAAAACAGCAAAGTAATTTGTTAATTCTTTGTTCTTTGTCGCTTTTTTGTAGCTCTATTGCATAAAAAGATGTTTTTAGATTTTAAACTTGATCTCAACCTCATTCACAAAGTCTACTGAACTACTTTTACTAAGAATTGTTCAGCCTATTAAATAGGCGACAAGTATAATGGTTTTTTATTTTTCGCTGTCACTTGATTTGACAAAGAACAAAAAAAAACCTTACTTTTGCGCGAAAATTCGCAAGAAATAAATTTGTTTCTTATAAATAAGTACATGACATTATTTCGGAAAATTTGAGGACAAGATTTTTTTTGATAGTTTTCTTAAAAAAATCAGTGCATACTGTGTGCCGAGTATCGGTAGTCGTAGCTACGAAACGGTGCGGATTGCACAAATTAATAAAACCACTAATTATAAATATTTCAACTGTGAATAAATCTAATAGTTGAATTCTTAAAAAAAATTAAATTAGCATGAGTAAAGTAACCGTAGTAGGTGCAGGTAATGTAGGGGCAACTTGCGCCAATGTACTCGCTCACAAAGACATCGTAAAAGAAGTTGTTTTGTTGGATTTGAAAGGAGATTTTGCCAAAGGTAAAGCTCTCGACTCTTGGCAACAAGCTTCGATTGATTACTACAGCACGACTTTGCGCGGTACAGACGATTACGCTGATACTGCTGACTCTGACATCGTTGTTATCACTGCAGGTATTCCTCGTAAGCCAGGTATGAGTCGTGATGATTTGATTTCTACAAATGCAAAAATCGTTTCTTCTGTAACGAAGAGCATTATGCAACACTCAAAAAATCCAATCATCATTGTTGTTTCGAATCCTTTGGATGTTATGACATTTGCTGCTCACCAAGCATCTGGTTTACCTGATACTCGCGTATTTGGTATGGCTGGTATCTTAGATACAGCTCGTTACCGTGCTTTCTTGGCTACTGAATTGAATGTGTCTCCTAAAGACCTTCAAGCAGTATTAATGGGTGGTCATGGTGATACTATGGTTCCATTACCTCGCTACACGACTGTTGCGGGTATTCCTGTGACGGAAATGATTGATGCGGATAAATTAGACGCAATCGTTGAACGTACTAAAAAAGGTGGTGGTGAGTTAGTTAAACTTATGGGTACATCAGCTTGGTATGCTCCAGGTGCTGCTGCTGCTCAAATGGTAGAAGCTATCCTTAAAGACGAAAATCGCATTTTCCCTTGTTGTGTAAAATTGAACGGCGAGTACGGATTGAGCGATATGTTCTTAGGTGCTCCTGTAAAATTAGGTGCAAACGGTATCGAAAAAGTTATCGAATTGGACTTAAATGATGACGAAATGGCATTATTGAAAAAATCTGCACAGCACGTACGTGATGTAATGGAAGTTTTCAATAACATGAATGTATAAAAAGAGATTGACGGGAAACGGCTGACGATTTACGGCGGCTTTTTGCTCTGACTTTCTGATAAAAAAGCATTCTCACTTTATTGTGAGGATGCTTTTTTTGTGTAAGGACTCAGACGAAGAGCACAAATATCATAGAATAAAAAACCCTTTTTCCTTTTTCGTGTTTAACTTACCAGTCAAATAGACTGCTTACTTAAATACGGGAGCTTACTGAAGATAATCTCCCCAATAGACAGAGTATTTTCACAAACTCCCTAAACAGAATTCTGTCAATAAAAAGAGTCCTATGCAAACAAATGTATCTATAGAAGACCACCTCAGAAAGATGACTACCAATATGGGTAATTCATTGAATGAATTATCAGAAGAAAGACCAGTTTTATTGGTTTTCTTACGTCATTTTGGCTGTACTTTTTGTCGGGAAGCTATGGCAGAATTAGCACAAAGACGTGCAGGAATTGAGGCACAAGGAACGCATTTAATATTCGTTCACATGGCAGATAATGAAATAGCAGAGCGCTATTTCAACCGATATGAGCTTTCAGGTGTTGAACATATCAGCGACCCTGATTGTAAATATTATGCAGGTTTCGGCTTAACTAAAGGTAGTTTCAATCAACTCTTTGGTTTACAGTCCTTTATGCGCGGATTTACCGCTGGTGTTATCAAAGGACACGGCATCGGGGCGCAATTGGGAGATGGTTTTCAAATGCCAGGCGTTTTTGTATTGCGGAATGGTCAAATAAGAGAAAGTTTTATCCATAAATTATCTTCCGACCGCCCGAATTATGAAGAATTGGCAAAATGTTGTGCTGTCCCTGGATAAATAAGATATTACAACTTTATAACTTTACAAGCTTTTATGATAGGATGGAGATTTGGAGAATATAAACCAGGCGAGGGCGAAGGTTCTACTTTTGATAAACTGTTGAAGTTGTTCAAAGAATTGCTCGTGCATACCTCTGGCGAAGTAAGCGAGGCATTAGCTTGGTTAAATGAATTGGATAAGGAATACAAACTGACCAATGATGACTATGGAATGGGTGATTTCATTCAAGATTTGATTGATAAAGGCTACATAGCAAACCCAGACCCAAATACTGACGGTGGCTACTCTCCTACTAAAAAAATGGAGATTGAAATCCGTCAAAAAGCATTGGAAGATATTTTTGGGCAACTGAAAAAATCAAAACGTGGTGGTCATAGCACTAATTTTTCAGGTCGAGGAGATGAACGGACGAGTGAATTAAGACCTTTTGAATTTGGAGACTCTCTAGATAATCTAGCAGTAACCGAGAGTATGAAAAACTCTCAGATTAATCATGGTATTGATAATTTTCGACTCACTCAACAAGACCTTGAAGTCCACGAAACTCAATACCAAAGTCAGATGAGTACGGTGCTCATGATTGACATTTCACACTCGATGATACTCTACGGCGAAGACCGCATCACACCTGCTAAAAAGGTGGCTATGGCGCTTGCAGAGTTGATTACGACACGTTATCCAAAAGATACTTTAGATATTCTGGTTTTTGGAAATGATGCTTGGCAGATTGAGATTAAAGACCTCCCCTATCTACAAGTAGGACCTTACCATACCAATACTGTAGCAGGTTTGGAATTAGCTATGGATTTACTACGTCGTCGCCGCAATCCTAACAAGCAAATATTCATGATAACGGACGGTAAACCAACCTGTCTTAAACGTGGTAAAAAGTATTACAAAAACAGCTTTGGTTTAGACCGTAAAATCGTTAATCGTACTCTTAATCTCGCACAACGTTGTCGTAAATTAGATGTGCCAATAACGACTTTCATGATTGCTCGCGACCCTTATTTGGTGAATTTTGTAGACCAATTTACAAAGGCAAATAATGGTAAGGCTTTCTATTCGAGCCTAGAAGGATTAGGAGAGTTCATCTTTATGGATTACAAGAATAATAAACGGAAAAGGCATTAGAGATTTCTGATGTTTTACAAGGAAAGAGAAATGAGTTTAGGCTTGTTTCTCTTTTTTTATTGGATTTTTTTATCTTTTCAACAAAAAAAGGGGATCTTAGAGCTAGTAATTTTTAGAATATCCATTAAGTAAAAGAGTAAAAATGAAGAAAAAAAACATTGTATTTATAGCCAGAAGCCTAGACGGTTATATCGCAGGAAAAAATGGAGAATTGGACTGGTTACATTCTATACCAAATCCTGAGAATAACGATATGGGATACAATGATTTGATGGACGAAATAGATGCAATTGTTATGGGACGGATAACCTTTGAAACCGTATGTGGATTTGGAGGTGAATGGCCCTACTCTAAACATGTTTTTGTATTGAGCAATACACTAAAAGAAGTTCCTGAAAGTTTAACCAACAAAGTGAGTCTTATACAAGGAAGTCCACAAGAAATTTTGAATAAAATCCACTCTAAAAGATATTTTAACTTATATATCGACGGAGGTACAACTATTCAAAGTTTCCTAAAAGAAGACTTGATTGACGAATTAAGAATAACAACTATTCCAATATTATTAGGCGGAGGATTTTCATTATTTGGTGATTTAACAAATCCATTAGAATTAGAACATATTGAGTCTAAGGTATTTTTGAATCAGATAGTGCAGAATTCTTATCGGCGAAAAAAATAGAATTAGAACTTTTGTAAAAAATCTAAGTACGCTGTAAAATAAAAGAGGCAGTCCACAATGGACTGCCTCTCCTCTTTCAATAAAATCGAATTCAACTTAAGCCAAATCGAAACGATCTAAATTCATCACTTTATCCCAAGCGGCAACAAAATCCTTCACGAATTTCTCTTCAGAATCTCCACATCCGTAAACCTCAGCTAAGGCACGTAATTCAGAGTTAGAACCAAAAATCAAGTCAACGCGGCTACCCAACCATTTAAGTTCACCAGTAGTACGGTCGCGACCTTCAAATACGTCTTCTGATTTAGAAACTGCTTTCCAAGTCGTGCGAATATCCAATAGATTCACAAAGAAATCATTAGTTAAAACACCTGGACGCTTCGTAAATACACCATGTTGTGATTGTCCACTATTCGCGTTCAATGCGCGCATACCACCAACTAAAACAGTCATTTCTGGAGCTGTCAAAGTCAACAATTGAGCTTTGTCTATCAATAATTCTTCAGCAGAAGTAGAAGTATGATAATTTGCAAAATTACGGAAACCATCTGCTTTTGGTTCTAACCAGCTAAATGAGTCCACATCTGTATGCTCTTGCGTTGCATCACCACGTCCACCTGTAAATGGAACAGTAATATCATGTCCAGCATCTTTAGCCGCTTTTTCGATAGCTGCACAGCCACCCAATACGATTAAATCCGCCATTGAAACTTTCTTAAAGTCTTTTTGAATGCCTTCTAATACATTCAATACTTTAGCTAACTGACCTGGGTCGTTTGCTTCCCAAGTATTTTGTGGTGCTAAACGTACACGTGCACCATTTGCACCACCACGCATATCAGAACCTCGGTAAGTCGAAGCCGAAGCCCATGCCGCAGATACCAATTGAGAAACAGTCAAGCCCGAATCCAAAATCTGCTTTTTCAAAGAAGCTATATCTTTTTCACCTAATTCTTTGTGCTTATTTGCTGGAATTGGGTCTTGCCATAACAACACTTCTTTTGGTACTTCTGAACCTAAATAACGGTCACGAGGTCCCATGTCACGGTGTGTCAACTTGAACCAAGCGCGAGCGAATGCATCTTCAAATTTCTTTGGATTTTTGTGGAAATCCTTAGAGATTTTGTTGTATGCAGGATCCATTTTCAATGCCATATCCGCCGTAGTCATCAAAAGGTTTTCCTTTTTAGATGGGTCGTGCGCTGCTGGCGCCATACGTGCTTTTGAAGCAGCTGTTGGTTTCCACTGGTGCGCACCTGCTGGGCTTTTCGTTAATTCCCAATCATAGTTTAACAATACATCAAAGTAATCGTGGTCCCATTGTGTTGGATTTGGTGTCCATGCACCTTCGATACCACTTGTGATGGTATCTCCACCGTGACCTGAGCCATAGCTATTTTTCCACCCCAAACCTTGTTCTTCAATGCTTGCGCCTTCTGGTTCTCTACCTACATACTTGTCAGGGTCAGCCGCACCGTGTGCTTTACCAAATGTGTGTCCACCTGCGACTAAAGCAACTGTTTCTTCATCATCCATTGCCATACGGCCGAAAGTATCACGTACGTCAAAAGCAGACTTCAATGGGTCAGGATTTCCGTTTGGCCCTTCTGGATTTACGTAAATCAATCCCATTTGTACTGCACCTAATGGATTAGCCAACTCACGCTCACCTGAGTAACGCTTATCTCCTAACCATTCTGTTTCTGGTCCCCAGTAAATATCTTCTTCTGGCTGCCAAATGTCAGGGCGTCCACCTGCGAAACCAAATGTCTTGAAACCCATAGATTCCAAAGCCACATTTCCTGTCAAGATGAACAAATCCGCCCAAGAGATTTTCTTGCCGTATTTTTGTTTGATAGGCCACAATAATAAACGTGCCTTATCTAAGTTACCATTATCTGGCCAAGAGTTCAAAGGTGCAAAACGTTGATTACCAGTGTTTCCACCGCCACGACCGTCAGTAACACGGTAAGTACCTGCCGCGTGCCATGCCATACGAATGAAGAACCCTCCGTAGTGTCCATAATCTGCTGGCCACCAATCTTGAGAATCTGTCATTAAGGCTTCCAAATCCTTTTTCAAACCTTTGTAATCCAATGATTTGAATTCTTTTGCATAATCAAAATCTGGATCCATTGGGTCAGACAAATTAGAATTTTGACGCAAAATATTTAATTTCAAAGCGTTTGGCCACCAGTCGCGGTTTGTTGTGCCACCTCCAGCATTTTTGCTGCGTGCTGTACCACTCATGAATGGACATTGGCTAATGTCACCTGAATTGGTGTCATGTGCAGGAGCGCCGTTCATATCATAAACTTTGCCGTTCTCATTACTTGCCATAATGTGATTTTATTTTTAGTTTTATTAAAGTCGTTTGTAATTAGACTTGCTACTTTTATAAAATTGATTTCTGAAATTTGAATTTTTTCGATAGTTTTCTTCAAAAAATCATTGAATAGTCCCTCTATTGAATGATTTTTTGGAGGAAAATAGCGGGAAAAGGCATTTTCAGAAAGTGTATTTTATAAGAGTAACAAGTCTATTATGAAAAAAAGCTCTTTTTCTCATAATTTCCGCAAATCTACCTAAATTTTTATTTATAGAGATTAAAGTGGTATTAGTTTTAGTAATAGTTTATTATTAATGAATTAGTGAGTAGCACAGGTTAAGTGAGTGACGCTATTTCATCTAGGAATGATTTGCCCAATTATTGACATTTTAACAAGCAGCAATTTTAATTTTAGTT
>CAZQTE010000069.1:16858-17997 GCA_964595615.1 uncultured Saprospiraceae bacterium | reverse complement strand
TTAGGCTTCCTTTGCTTGGATATACTGGTTAGACGAAATTTTCTGCACTTTTGGTGGACATTAACTACGATTTTAAAGCAAAATTAACATTTCACAATGTCAGCAGTCATACTCCGTAAATCATGCGTACAAGTCAAAACAGTCGTACTTCGTAATTCGTACTTCGTAAATCATGTGTCAAAGTCAAAACAGTCGTACTTCGTAAATCATTTCTCCACCGCCAAAATCCCGTCAATATTCAATCGCATCGCCATATCCATTATCACTACTACATCTTCTGTTTTCGCACCTGATTTAGGCGAAATAGTCATTTTATATTTTCCATTTCTTTTGCGACGTGCATTTTTCTTTAACTTACTTTCTAAGTTCAGCTTCCCAATACGCGTGCCGTTGAAGAAAAATTTGCCTCTACTATCAATACTCACATCGTCGGTCTTAGAGTCAGATGTTACTCTGCTGTTACTGCTGCCTGGCATCTTTAGATTCAATGCGTTTGGCGCAACAACAGATGAGGTCAGCATGAAAAATATAAGTAGCAAAAAGATAATATCCGTCAACGACGACATATTAAATTCTGCATTTGGTTTTTGCCTTTTCTTTAAACCCATTTTTTATTCGGTTGACGGTTGACGGTTGACGGTTGACGGTCTGAGAGCGTTTTGTACCTTCCGTTTTCCGGGATAATTTTTAGATGTTTTGGTCATACATAATAACCAATAACTAATAACCTAATTACGACTTCACTGGCTGCGTAGCTATAATTGCCTTTGCTTTTAGACGCCCCGCAGCTTCCATGACATCCTTTACTTTGGAGAAAGGAACGCCCGTTTCAGCTACGATTGTTACTGTAAAATCTTTTGGATTATCGTTTTCTGCTTTCTGCAATCTTAAACCTTGATACAATGCCGCGGCAGTTATCTTGGTGTTGTTGAGTGTCATTTCACCATCCTTGCGGATTTGCACGACGACACTCGTTGCAGCTACGGTCTGACTGTCTGACTCTGGCAAATCGAAAGGGTCAATTTGCACCAAATTAGAAGTCAACATGAAGAAAATCAAAAGCAAAAAGATAATATCCGTCAACGACGACATATTAAATTCTGCATTTGGCTTATTGCGTTTTTTCAGTCCCATTTTAT
>CAZQTE010000069.1:0-16758 GCA_964595615.1 uncultured Saprospiraceae bacterium | reverse complement strand
GACGACATATTAAATTCTGCATTTGGCTTATTGCGTTTTTTCAGTCCCATTTTATTACGGTTGACGGTTGACGGTTGACGGTTGACGGTTGACGGTCTGAGAGCGACTTATTTCCGCGCATATAATACGCTTACTAAAACTCACTTTAGAAAATCATTTGCCACCTTTACCGAGACGAAGAAATTTCAGTAAAAAGTCTAAAAAATTGAGAACTATAAAGTACAAAATAAGCTAATACGCCAACTTTTCAACCTTTACAACTCTACAACCTTTACAACTCTATTACGCTCCAGGTTCTTGCAATAAATCCATGAATTCTGTCGTCGTTCTTTCCATTTTAAAGACAACTTTCTCCACTCTTGCTACTAAGAAGTTGTAACCAACGAAAGCAATGATACCAATTAAAAGACCGAATGCTGTCGTCAATAAGGCTTGATAAATACCACCTGCCAATACTGTTGGTGTTACATTATCTGCCGTTGACATTTCGAAGAATGCTTGTATCATACCCGTTACCGTACCAAAGAGACCAATCATCGGGGCTGCACCTGAGATAGATGCCAGAGTAGACAAATTTTTCTCTAATTTGAAAACCTCTAGGTTACCTACGTTTTCTATAGCTGCATCAATATCACGCAATGGCTTTCCGATACGCATCAAACCTTTCTCGACCATGCGAGACATTGGGCTGTCTGTATTTTGACACAAAGCACGTGCCGCTGAAATATTACCAGCACCGACATTAGCGCGGATATTATTCATAAAATTTTCGTCAATTTTCGTCGCACGAGAGATATTAAAGTAACGTTCTGCAAAGATATAAACAGCTAAAACCGCTAATACCATTAGTATTGCAACGATAGCAACACTTAAAAAACCACCTTCAGAGATGATACCGAATAAATTAAGACCTACTTCTTCGACTTCTGCGTCTTCAAGGTCAACTGTTTGGAATAAGAAAAGGAAATCCGTTAACATAAATTTGGATAATTGTGAGCAGGACAGGAAAAATGAAAATTAAAATTGAAGTGAAAATTAAAAATTTGCTCTCAACTTTAAGACTCTCTAAAACTTGTCTTTGCTTTACTTGATTTAGTTTAGTTTTGTCTGTGTAAATGAAAAAACGGTAAGTAGAAACAGATGTTTCTATGAAAGAGAATTATCTTTTTTAATTGATGATTCAGAGATTCAAAATTAGTTTTCTCATTAAAATGTAGTCCATTTGCCACACTATGCGACTAATAACGATACTACAGGCTGCAAATTATCAAAGTAAGGGGAAAATGTTAAAAAAAATGAAGAAAATTATTTGAGAAGCTGCATTTTTCTACTATTCTGCTACTAAATAGGCGTATCTCAGGGCTTTTATGAAAGAAAATGCCTACTCATAAGACTTTCGTTATCACTACATTAAGCCTCGAATCGATAAATACATATTGACAAACATTATCGCGACAACTGCCAAAGAGAGAATGCGCAACATTCCACCATTTTCTTTTCTGATTCTCGCCGCTTTTGCTTCTGCTTCAAAATTACTGAATTTCATTCTTCCCGTAGCAAACATATATAAAGCTATACCTGCGCAGAAAAAAATGATTTCGAAGAATAAACCTATATAATCCATATACTGAGACATAGCTGTTTTATTTTTAACTGTTTGAAATGGTTTGACTTGTGAATTGCAAACATAGACTTTCACGCTTAAAACAACAAGAAATGAGAAAGTTTTGACTCGATTCTGCTTTTTGCTGGCTTTGGCTTCCTATTTTTGCGAATGTAAAGCGCGTATTCCCAATTATTACATTCAACATTATACACTCTACATTCAAAAAATGAGAATACTTCAATTGTGCAAAAAATTTCCCTACCCTCTCAATGCGGGGGAATCGATTGCTGTCACAAATTTGAGTAAAGCACTGGCAGAATTGGGTTGCGATGTGACGCTTTTGTCCATGAATACCAGTAAACATTATTTTGACCCGCGCGACTTGCCTGCTGATTACAATCATTATAAAGAAATGCACTTTGTAGATGTCAATAATAATGTTCGTGCAATTGGCGCATTTTTCAATCTCTTTTCTTCTGAAAGTTACCATGTGACGCGCTTTGTCAACCCTGATTTTGAGGCGGCATTGGTTAAATTATTGAAGAAAAACACCTACGATATTATACATATCGAAACTTGTATTCTCGCTCCTTACATTTCTATCATTCGTCAACATACGAAGGCGACTATTGCGATGCGCGCGCACAATGTGGAGCATGAAATTTGGCAGCGTATCGCTGACCATACACCTTTCTTTCCTAAACGTCTTTATTTAAAAAATGCAGCAAAAAAGCTGCGCAATTTTGAGGTGAGTTCTTTGGCGAATTATGATATTCTAGTTCCAATTACTTATCGTGATGAACGAATTTTCGAAAACTTAGGTTATGAAGGTAAAAGTGTTGTAACGCCCATAGGTATTGACGGTCGCGACTATGTAGCAGACTGGAAAAGCTATGATAATCCTATATCGCTGTCTTTTATTGGGACTTTAGATTGGATGCCAAATCAAGAAGGTTTGCTTTGGTTTTTGGATAATGTCTGGCCGACTTTACATCAAAAATATCCAAACTTAGAATTCTTCATTGCAGGCAGAAATGCACCAAAGAAATTATTAGAGATGCAAATTCCAAATGTGACTGTTCATGGTGAAGTGGAGAGTGCGCGAGAGTTTATTAATCGTCATAGTGTGATGATTGTGCCCTTGCTCTCTGGTAGTGGAATGCGGGCAAAGATATTGGAAGGAATGGCTCTGGGAAAAGTGGTAATGACTACGGCTGTTGGAGTGGAAGGTATTGAGGCGAAAAATAGGCAAGAAATCCTGATTGCAGATACTCCTGAGGATTTCATTAAGCAGATTGAATGGTGTTTTGAGCATGAGAATTCCTTGCGTGATATGGGTGAAGAAGCACAGGGATTGATAGCTCGGGAATATGATAATTTGAATGTGGCGAGGCGCTTGTTGCGGGCTTATGAGGAGGAAGAAGGGGTCAGGAGTCAGGGCTTCCTGGCGGACAAGCAGTAGTCAGGCTGTCTTGATATTTCCATTTGGCATTTAATTTAATCCCCTTTTTATCACTCCAACATAAATCCTATGAAAAATTATGCAAGTTTAAGTGAACGTTTATCTGCTCATTTAGGAGATATTATATTTGCCAATATTATTTCTGGTTCAATATTTATTCTCATTTTCCTAATCGGAAAGCTGTTTGGGCAGGATTTAAGATATGTAGTAAATTACAGTACTTTGCTCATTATTTCATGGTGTGCGTATTCTTCAATAATGAACTCCTATCATTTTCGTGGCACTTTTGGAAAACAATATTTAGGATTAAAAGTAGTCAATATCAATCATCAAAAAATCTCAATTCCTCAAGCCTTTTTTCGATTTGTATTAGGCTTTCTTCTTTTTGGTGTCATTGTAGGAATGGTCTCTATTTATTTTACTACAAGAAAGCAAGGTTTGCATGATTTGATGTTGGGTACTGTTGTTACTAAACGATGAAGCAAAAGGTAACGGGCATTTCATTTTGCCTAAGCTTGAAGTTTATTCTGACATTTTCAGGTACTCTGAAATTTAAATGACCGTTACCATCGTAATCAAATATTAAACTATACGTTCTCCGCCAAACTATACAAAATGGACAGGTCAAATAAAATAACACCAATCATCAACAGCCTAAAAGACACCTTCAGTGGCGACGCTTGGCATGGTCCAAGTCTCCAAGAAATCCTAAAAGACATCACCGCCGAACAATCTCTCCGCAAAATCGGCAATAGTCATAACATCGCAGAATTGGTACACCACATCTATGCTTGGCGTTTTTACGTCATTCAGCAATTGGATTGGAATAAAGAATATGAAGTACCAGATGACTTTAATTTTGTCAAGATTGAAAAGATAGACGAGGAAGGTTGGGAAAAATTAAAACTACAACTTACTGAAAGTCAGGATATTATTATCAAAAAATTAAGTATTAGCGAGGAAAAGCTGTTGCGTATCAATGTGCCTAATAGAGACTTTACTTTTACAAAATTGCTGCACGGACTTATTCATCATGACGTTTATCATGCAGGGCAGATTAGGATGTTGGCGGTGTCTTTTTAAGGGTAAAATGGGGGCTTCCCTTTTGTGCCTAACACTTTTCAGCACATAAATTCGGAACAAAATGACACTTTTTGGCACATAAATTTATACCTTTATGACACTTTTTGGCACATAAACTAAATTATGCAGCGTCATTTATACAGTAAACTCTTAGATTGGAAGCAAAGCAATCGCCGCAAACCTTTGGTACTACAAGGGGCGAGACAAGTTGGTAAAACTTGGTTAATCAATCAATTTGGAAAACAGGAATACAAAAATTACATCTACCTAAATTTTGAACAAAATTCAGATTTAAGAAGCCTTTTTCAGGGCAATCTCCAACCTCAAAATATTATTGAAAATATTAGTCTCTACCTTGGAAAAAAAGTAGTTGCCAAAGATACGCTGATTTGTTTTGATGAGATACAGACGACTCCTACGGCGCTGACCAGTCTCAAATATTTTCAAGAACAAGCTCCAGAATATCACATCATCGCAGCAGGTTCATTATTAGGTGTTGAAGTCGGTAAAAAGAGTAGTTTTCCTGTTGGGAAAGTAAATTTTATGACGCTTTATCCCTTGAGTTTTGCGGAATATTTGAACGCTTTAGGAGAAGACTTGATTATAGATAAATTAGTAAACACAACAAATGTAGAACCTCTCCCAGAGCTTATTCACGAAAAACTGCTGTCTCATTTAAAGCTATTTTTATTCTTGGGAGGAATGCCCGAAGTTTTACAAAATTATATAGAAAATAAAGACATTGGAATTGTTAGAGAAATACAAAATGAAATTTTAGAGGCTTATGCGCGTGATTTTTCTAAATACACAGATGCTAATCAGACCATTAAAATTTCAGAATTTTGGAAATCAATACCTTTTCAATTAGCAAAAGAAAATAAAAAATTCAAATACAGCGAGGTACGTAAAAGAGCTCGCGCAGCTACTTTTGCTCAATCAATTGACTGGCTTAAAAATGCTGGACTTATTCACCCTACATACAATCTAAAAGTACCTAAAGTTCCTATTTCAGGTTATGCAGATTACACAAAATTTAAGGTATATCTTTTGGATACTGGTCTTTTGGCTGCGATGCTCAATCTGTCGTCTCAAATCATAATGCAGCCTAATGCTTTATTTTCTGAATATAATGGCGCGTTTGTAGAAAATTATGTGGCGACAGAACTGGTTAAATCTATTGACAATGAACTTTTCTACTGGACATCAGGGCATGCCGCCGAAGTCGATTTTGTGACAGAAATTGACAATAAAATTTACCCAATTGAGGTCAAAAGTGGAATGAATAGAAATTTGAAAAGCTTAAATAGTTATGCTGACAAGTATAAACCCGAATTTATCTTTCGTTTTTCTCCTCGCAATTCTATCCAAAGTAGTAATTTCATCAATTTGAGTTTGTACTCTGTTTTTAATTTCCGTCATTTGCTACACAAAATTTAAACATTTTCAACCAGATTCCCCATCAATTTACACTACTTTTGCACCGTAGAAAACACTCACTATTAAGAGCAAAAAATGTTCTCCGCCAAATAGTATGACAGGAAAAAATGAAAAGCTAAAATCAAGTAATAACTTAGCTTTTCATCTTTTCATGTCACTTTCATACTAAGTAAGTGACGTTATTTATATTGGCGGAGAACCCATAAACTAATTATATATGCGCGTATTTCTTGACAATGCAGCTACTACTCCTCTCGACAAAGATGTCATCACCGCGATGACCGAGGCAATGCACAATCTACCTGGTAATCCTTCTTCTATCCACAAAGAAGGTCGTACAGCCCGTAGTGCTATCGAAGAGTCGCGTAAGATTGTTGCCAATACGATTGATGCTTCTATCGGTGAGATATTTTTCACATCTGGCGGAACAGAAAGCAATAATATGGCTTTGAAATGTGCGGTTCGAGACTTAGGTGTCACGCGTATCATCTCGGAACGATTGGAACATCATGCAATTTTACACACTTTGGATTGTTTGGAAAAGCATAATGGCGTTAAAGTTGTTTATTTAAATATGGACAATCGAGGCGTGCTTGATTTGGCGCATTTGGAGTCTTTATTAGCGGAGAATGACACCAAGACTTTGGTTTCTGTGATGCATTCAAATAATGAGATTGGAACTTTGAATGATGTGCAGCGTATCTCAGAGATTTGTGACGCAAATGGCGCTTATTTTCATACAGATATGGTACAGACAATGGGCTACTTTCCCATTAATGTCGAAAAGATGAAAGTGTCTTTTGTGTCTGGTTCTGCCCACAAATTTTATGGACCGAAAGGGATTGGTTTTATCTACATCAATGGCGATAATATCGTCAAACCATTCATCGACGGTGGCGCGCAAGAACGTAATATGCGCGGCGGTACTGAAAATCTGTACGGTATCATAGGTTTGGGTAAAGCTTTGCAAAAGTCCGTCGCCAATATGGATGAAAGACGTACGCATATTGAGTCTGTCCGTACTTATTTGAAGACTCAATTGACGGAAACTTTTGAAGATATCCAGTTCAATGGTGACCAAGAAAATTACCACTATAAAGTCTTATCAGTTTCTTTTCCACCTTCCCCTAAATCTGCTTTGTTACTTTTCAATTTAGATATTTCAGGCATCAGTGCTTCGGGTGGTTCAGCTTGTAGTTCGGGTATCGATGTGGGCTCGCATGTATTGGCGGGTATTAATCAGCCTGAAGATAGAACGACGATTCGCTTTTCTTTTTCTTATCATAATACTATTGAGGAAATGGATTTTTTGATTGATAAATTGCGGAAGATTGTGGTGGTGAAGGAATTGATTACTGGTTAATGGTTATTGGTTATTGGTTATTGGTTATTGGTTATTGGTTATTGGTTATTCTGCGAGTTATTTCATTTTCAGATAGAACACAAACAAAAAAAATTAGAAATAACTCCACATTTCAGCAACTAACACAATAAAGCAAAAGCAGTACCCCCAATAATTAATAACCAATAACTAACAAAAACCTGTATCCTTTCCAAAAACCTGCATTATAAAGGTAAGTTTTTAAGAAAACAGAAGAAATTAACCTGAAAATTTAATTTTCTGTGGCAGGCATTACATCCGTTTTTCAAATAAATCGTAATCTTGTAGCCAAATCAAGAAATACGAGTATGAACGCAAACCAACGTACGGTTTCCGAGGCGGACTTAGAGTCTGAATGGGTAGAAATACAGGCGGCACAAAGCAATCCAGCTGCGTTCCAACCTCTGTATGCGCGTTATTATGAGTCAATATACAGATTCATACATCGACGCACCAATCAGGAAGTTTTAGCTGCAGAGATTTGTTCTGATACATTCTTAAAAGCAATGCAAAAGTTGCCTGGGTATAAGTACCAAGGTGTACCTTTTAGTGCATGGCTCTTCCGCATTGCCAGCAATGAGGTCGCGCAGTATTTCCGAGCAAATGCGAAAAATCGCACAGTTAGTACGGAAGAATATACGCTGAAAGATGTCGTGGAAGAAGTCGCGGAAGAAGACAATGAGCAATTGCGTCAACTGCTTTTAAACTGTTTAGAAGATTTGCGTGAAAATGATTTACAAATCATCGAAATGCGCTTTTTTGAACAACGTCCTTTTAAAGAAATCGCCGAAATACTGGAAATTTCTGAAAGTAACGCCAAAGTAAGAACGTATCGAGTCATTGACCGATTGAAGAAATTAATGTCAAAAAAGTTGGATGTTGGTAGTTGATAGTTGTTAGGCGCACGTCTCATCAATTATGACTAAAAATCATTCAATTCAATAAGTAAACGTGATTTAATAAATTGAGCCATAATGCGTAGTAATTTTTTTTTCTAAGAAATTCAAAAAATCGTTGCGTAGCAGGGCTACGGAACTACTTTTTTGTGTTTTTTAGACGGAAAAAGAACAAGTATAATGGCTCAAGTTATTGAATTACTTTTACTAAAAAAACCTCTAAAATACGCTTTATAATTAGTTGTGTAAAATTGAAAGTTGAAGCCGCCCGAGAAAAGGCAGCCTTCCAACCAACAACTACCAACTAACAACTAAAAAAGATGGAGCAAAACTACAATATCAACCGTAACTACAAACCGCCAAGCAGTGAAGACATTGCTAAGCAGCAAGATTTTGCTGCCTTAATGAAGCGGTTTGAGCAGGAGACGCCCGCTGAGGTGACTCCACAGCGCAGTCCTTTGCGTGTACTACCGTGGGTAGGCGCGCTGGCTATGGCTGCGATGCTGGCGGGTTGGTTCTTTTTTGTGAATTCAGGCAAAACAGTTGAGCAATATCAAGAACTCAACACGCAACATTTTGCTGAAAACGCATTCATCAACCCTCCGTTTGCAGATATTCCTGCCGCGCAGTTTGCCTCTATGAAAGTGGATGCCAACCAAGGTGGAGTATATCAACACAAAACGGGCTCACGTATCGTGATTCCTAAGTCTGCTTTTGTCGATGACAAAGGGGCACTAATTGAAGGAGAAGTGGATATTCGTTACCGCGAATTTCACGATTATGTAGACTTCTTTTTGTCGGGTATTCCGATGACTTATGACTCTGCGGGAGTGACTTACACTTTGGAGTCTGCGGGTATGATGGAAGTCTATGCCGAGCAAGCTGGAAAGCGTGTGCGCATGGCTCCAGGTAAAGATTTGAATGTTGAATTGGTGAGTTACATTAATGTTCCTGATGTAAATGTACCGCCTGCATACAACATTTATAAGTTGGATGAAGAAGCAAGAAATTGGGTATTTACGGATGTAGATAAGATTCAAATCATGGAAGATGATTTGGTAAATCTCGACCCAAATGACCCGACTACACCTGCTAAACAAGATTTACGTGAAGAATTAAAACGTATCAACGAACTGAAAGAGAGTGAGTTAGCACGTATCGATAATGCAATAGCTAAACCTGCTCAACCGACAAAACCACAACGTACAAACGGCTCAAATTCAGTTTTTGATTTAAATTTTGCGGATAATCCTGCAATGAATGGCTTGTACAAAAATAACCTGTGGCAAGTGAGTCCACGGTCTGCTGTACCTGTCAATCAAATCATGCGTAATCCTGAGGATGCAAAATTGAAGAAAGTAAGCGATACGGAATTTGAAATTACTTTTATCGACGGCGCAACGCAACAAGTTGTCTTAGTAAATCCTGTTTTAACAGGTGGAGACTATGACAATGCTTTGGCTATCTTTAATAGTAAAATGGCAGAATACGAACGCTTGCAAGCAGAACGTGAAGCTCAATTAGCAGCTGAAAAAACAGCATTAGAAGAGCGTTTAGCAGCGGAGAGATTGGCTGCAAATGCTAAGTTTGAGGACGCTTTGGCTGCCTTACAAGCTGTAGGAAATACACACGGTGCGTCTGACCTTATCATGCGTAAAAAAATCGTTAATCGCTTCCGCGCGACTTCATTTGGAGTTTGGAATTGTGATAGACCATTACCGCCAGATATTCAGTTATTGAGTGCTAAATTCAAAACGGATAAAGGACAGAATTTGGATAATATGACGGCTTATATCGTTGATAAGAGTCAAAATACGGTTAATCGTTTCTTAGCGACAGACGAGGCTTATATGTCTTTCAATCGTAATTCGCAGCACTTACTTTGGGTGGTGACTCAAGACAATCAAATTGCTGTTTTCCGCGATGAAGATTTTAAAGCTATTCCTGAAGGAAAGAGAGACTTTACTTTTGTTTTGAAGGAAACGGGTAAGACGATTGAGAATGAGGATGATGTGAGAGAGGTGCTTTCGTTGTAGACATTTTCTCTTTGTAAAAAGCCGTCATGCGTTTGCGTGACGGCTTTTTTTGTTGCTAAGAATACTTTATTGGAACAGTTTATCCGTAGGCGGATTGGGTGGATTTACGCGGAGAGGACGCGAATTTTGCTATGTGTGACTTATTCTTTTGTGAATCTAATTTCTAATTCATTCTCCTCTCCTATTGCGGAGATAATAAAATCGTCGCTTCCTCCTTTTGCATCAATATCATATCCTTTCAAATCTCTTATTAAAATTGCTTTTTTTGAGGCATACTCAAAGAAGTAAAGGGGAAGCGATATAATCTCATCTTCACTTTGATTTAAAATGACTTTTTGAATAAATATTCCGTCGTATTGTTCAATTCTAAAGTCTGCAAAGTAGCCTTGAAAGAATTCTAACTTAGGGTTACTTTTAAATAGGACTATTGGTTCGCCTTCAAAATATTCGTAGATAAAATCTGGCAAATCACCTTGACCTATACATTGGCACTCCAATTCTAAATCAGTTTGTGTAACAACTGGAAACCATAAATTTTCATGCTTCTTTCTTTTGCCAGAAGCTAACAAGTTATAAATATTTCCAAGCAACCAAAAAACGAGTAAAAGTGGTATCATCAGTAAAACAAGAATCATCACTCCTCCAATTATTGGATATTGAATCCATTTTGTACTTGGCTTTCGTACAATTTCTTTTATTTCAAATTTTAGTTTTTCCATTTACTGTGAAGAAATAGTAGTTACAAAAAAATCAACATCCACAACCTTCCGTTTCTACACTAAAATAAAAGACTCTTTCTATTTTTCCCGTAAATTTTAGCATATCAATACTCACCTCAGGATAATCAATAACATTAAAGAAAAGTTCCTCGCTTCCCTCTATTTTAAAAGTGAAGCCACAAGATAAAGTAAAATCGGAAGAACCTTACACTCAGATTCTTCCCTACGGTCAGAATGACAAAGAAAAGTTCCTACGGAATTTTCTTTGTAAAAAATAAGCTACTCCCCTTTCCTCCCAACCAATTTCAAAAAATACTGTTACATATCCCATTATCCAACAAAATTAAAATCAATCATTCCACATGGAATCACTACAAAATAAAAACGTAGTCATCATTGGCGCGACAGGCGGTATCGGCGAGGAAGTCGCTAAAATGATGAAAAACAGCAAAGCAAATCTTTTCCTAACGGGACGCGACCAAGCCAAACTAAAGGCTTTAGGCGAGAAAACAGGTGCAAAAACTTATGTTTTGGACATCGCAGATGAAAAAGCAGTCAATGCTGTAGCGGAACAAATCCACGCAGAAATCGAGCAAGCAGACATCTTAATCAATGCGGCAGGTGTCGGTGTTGTCAAGCCATTTGACAGTTTAACTTATGAAGATTTTGACCACACTATCGCGGCAAATTTACGTGGACCTTTCAATCTATTAAAAGCTTTTTTACCTGCGATGAAAGCGGCTAAAAAAGGTCTCATTGTCAATATGCCTGGTGTATTGGGCAAAACTCCTATGGCTGGTGCATCTATTTACGCGGCATCTAAATATGGTCTGAATGGTATGTTGAAATCTGTGCGCGAAGAACTACGCCGCACAGAGGTGCGCATCACAAATATTTATCTTGGCGGTGTAGATACGCCATTTTGGCAGGAAGATATTGATATTCGCTATGATGCGAAGAAGTTTATCACAGCTAAGGAAGCAGCAACTTCTGTTTGGTTTTTATGTCAGCAACCGAGTAGCGGTGTGGTTAGCGAAATGGTATTGCAACCGTTTAATCATCAAGCGATTTAAAGGGTTGTGAGTTGTGAGTTGTGAGTTGTGAGTTGTGAGTTAGCAACAAAATGGCAAAACTCATAACCCACAACGCCTTGACACACAAAAAACGCATTCCAAGTACTTGACCTGAAATGCGCGAAATTGTGAAATTTCTATGCTAAAAATTGTGAGGCTATTTAAATTGGGTTATTCATTAAACAATAGTGTTTAATGAACATTCAGCCAATGATTTTAAAGTATTAAAGACATTGGCAGCCTTCACTTCTCTCGCTTATTTTTTATTCATTTTATCAAAAAACTGCTGCATTTGTTTACCCGCAGCTTCGCGTCCTCCTAATCCGAAAGACAATGCAAATGCCACTGCAACTGCTCCTAATGTGAAGCCAAATGCCATATTTACGATGCTTTGAGCGATACCCATTGTGTGCAATGCAAAAGCTAAGAAGATACCTAAGACAGCAAACTTCACTAAAGAAGCTAACCATTCGTCAGAAGATGCCATTGCTTTGCTTGCCATGTTTGCGATAAAACTACCAGCTACTAAGATTATCAAACCAAAGAATACGCGTCCTGCGATATTCATTACATTATTCAAAATATCAGTAATCGCTGTCATTTCTAATTTTTCCATAGCAGAGATAACACCTGCAAACATTAAGAAAAAGAAAACGACGTTTCCGATTAATGCAGATAATGTAGTCGCGCCCATTAGGCTGCCAAATCCCAGTTTATGTGGGTAAGAGTCCACACCTAAATTCTGTAGTAAATCTGTTAAGAAACCTACTAAAAAGCGTCCTACAAAGTAGAATACACCAATAATGATTGCCGCAGCAATGATATTAGGAATAGCAGCTAACATGTTGCTGAACATGTCAGATATTGGGCGAGAAATTGCGTCCATTTTCAAAGCGTCCAAAGCCATAATTAACATTGGAAGAAAGATGAAAATAAAAACAACTTGCTTTAATACTTTAATTAATGAATTTGGATTCTCAAAACCAATTTTTGCAGAAAAAGATTCCACTGGTGCAGAGACTAGTCCAACCGTTTCAGAACCGATTTTAGCTATTACATAACCTAAAAAGCCAATGATACCAGCGTATATCAAATTAGGAACAGCACCAAAGAATTTGCTTAACATGTTACGTAAAGGGTCTAGAACTGAGGTTAATCCCATCATTTCTAATACCAATAGTAAGACAAATAAAACAAGTAAGTAGTGAACGATTTTACCAATAAAATCTCCTAAGTTGAAGTTAAGGTCCATTTTAGAAGCCAAACGCTCGTCAATATTTGTTTTGCGAAAAGCTCCTTTAACTAGCCGACTAACAACACCTGCCAAAATTAATCCGATAATGAGTACTGCAATTGCACCTAATATACCAGGCAAAATGCCTCCCACAGTTTGAGATAAAGAATCGCCGAGTGTGCTAAGATAATCCATAAGAAATGTAAATTTTAGTTTAAAAAGATATTGTGTTAATATGTACGAATTGAGCAAAAAACCAAAAAAATGATGCAATCACAGTCGGGCGATTAACAGCATTCACTAAAATTCCAGCTTTATTGTCTCAAATTATTTTGTAAGGGAAGGTGTGTAGCTTTCCTTACGAAAATTCTCGTTTCAGATTTAGTTTATCCACCAAATCGTGTAAAAGTGACATGGAAAAATTTATTTTCCCAAATATAGTTGTATAGACGCAGTTTTTTGATTTTGGTAACACTTTATTTTGATTTTATTTTAAATTTAAATACTTAAAATATAAAAACTTAATAATAATTAATCAAAATCTTATATCGTTTTCCGTCATTTCTTTTCTCCTGATTGATACTATATTTTGTATTTCAAAAACTTAGGAATGCGAGATTAATAGATTCAGAATCTGAACTACTTCTTTTTCGCATTCCTTAGCTACCAAAAAACCGTAAAGATTAACAGCAATTTATTTTTAAATAAAGCGCTTCTTCCCTTCTTTCTCCGTACTTTTGCACTCGTTTTTAGAATTTGGGGTATTTTGATAAACTCTTATTCATCGTTTTCTACTAAATTTTGGACGCCGTCAAGCGAAGCGACCGTCCACTGTCAATCGTCTAAAAGAAATGCTAACAGCTACTAATATATACGTCCAATATGGCGACCGCATCTTGTTGAATAATGTCAACTTGGTGGTGACTGAGCGCGATAAAATCGGTCTTGTCGGTCGTAATGGTGCAGGAAAATCTACCATGCTCAAAATCATTGCGGGTGACCAATCTCCTGACAAGGGGAATATCACGCGTCCATCGGCGAGTACTTTAGGATTTTTGCACCAAGAGATGAGTTTGCCAAAAGGGAAAACAGTCATGGATGAGACGATGTCGGCTTTTGCGGATTTGAAGAAGATGGAAAAGGATTTGGCAGTAATGAATGACGAAATCTCTACGCGAACGGATTATGAAAGTGATAGCTATGAAAAATTGCTAATTCGCTTTACAGAATTGAACGATAGATATTACATTCTCGGTGGTGACAATGCAGAGGCGGAGGCAGAGCGTGTATTGAAAGGATTGGGATTTAAGCAGACGGATTTTCAGAGATTGACGGATGAGTTTTCGGGTGGATGGCAGATGCGGATTGAGTTGACCAAGATGCTTTTGCAAAAACCAGATTATCTACTACTTGATGAGCCGACCAACCACTTAGATATTGAAAGTATCATTTGGTTGGAGGGATTTTTAGCGGATTATCCAGGAGCCGTTATTACGATTAGTCACGATAAGCAATTTTTGGATAACGTAACTAAACGTACGGTTGAGGTCGAATTAGGGAAATTGCAAGATTATAAAGCGCCGTACTCAGAATACATCGAATTGCGTAAAGACCGCCGCGAAAAGCAAATGGCGAGTTACGAAAATCAGCAAAAAGTAATTGCTCAACGGGAGAAAACCATTAATCGTTTTATGGCAAAAGCCACTAAAACGAAAATGGCGCAATCCATGAAAAAGCAATTGGATAAAATGGAACGCGTAGAAATCGCTGCCGAAGATACGAGTGCGATGAATTTGCGTTTTCCGCCAGCACCACGTTCGGGCGCGATTGCATTAGAAGGTAAAAATGTGAAGAAAGCTTATGGCGATTTGTTGGTTTTGAATGGTGTAGATTTTAAATTGGACAGAGGAGATAGAGTTGCTTTTGTTGGTCAGAATGGTCAAGGAAAGACGACTTTAGCGAAGATTATTGTGGATAAATTGAAGGCATCAGGTGGTGAAGTAACTTTAGGGCACAATATCGAAATCGGATATTACGCGCAAAATCAAGCAGAAGAATTGCCTTCAAAAATGACTTTGTTAGAAACAATGGAAATGCACTCTCCACCAGAGATGCGTGTTCGTTTGCGTTCTATTTTAGGTGCGTTTTTGTTTACAGGAGAAGATGTAGATAAGAAAGTTTCCGTACTATCAGGTGGTGAACGTGCGCGTTTGGCATTGGCTTGTTTGCTATTGAGACCTTTTAATTTATTGGTGCTTGATGAGCCTACTAATCACTTAGACATGAGTTCTAAGGACATTTTGAAGAAGGCGATTAATGATTATGATGGTACGCTTATCGTAGTGAGTCACGACCGAGATTTCTTGGCAGGTATGACGACTCGGACATTGGAGTTTAGAGATAAAAAATTGCACAATCATCTCGGCGATGTCAATTATTTCCTCGAAAAACGTCGCATGGACAATATGCGTGAGGTGGAATTGTCGAAGTCTAAACACTTGGAAGAACAGAAAAAAGCCGAAGCAGCGGCGGCAGCGTCGCCGACAGTTGAGTTGTCTTATGAAGAAAGAAAACAACTGCAACGTGCTGTAAGTAACTCTGAGCGTAAGATTGAAAAGTTAGAAGCCAATATCGAAAAGATTAATCTAAAGATGGCTGATGTGGCTTTTTATCAAGACCCAAATCATACGAAGGAGATTGAAAAGTTAGCGGAGATGAAAAAGGAATTGGATACGGTGATGGAAGAGTGGGAAGCGGCGCAAGAACGTCTGGATGCTGCGGGTGTATCGTAAAATTTGTAGCTCAGCTTTCTAAACTGAATATTTGTTCATCGAATTTTAATCTGATAAATTTGCGCATAAAAAAAGCGCAGTCGTAACGACTGCGCTTTTTTATATGCTTCTCAGCTTGGAAAGCTGAGTTACGGTCTTAGAAGGTTGTATTATTTCTATCAATCAATACATCTTTCAATTCCTTCAATTGCTCATATTGATGAGGCAATACCCGACGGAAAGCTTCTTTGACTGCGAAAAAAGTCCCGTTTTCCATGACATCTGGTATCATTTGTTTGACGGTATTTTTCACGTACTTGACATCGTTTTTGATAATTGATTTTATAGAAGGAATGTCGTGCCAGTCAGCTTCTACAGCATAAGCTTGCTCAAATACTCCTCCTTCTGCTTCCTCTACCCTTTCCAATTCAATCAAACGATCTTCGTGCATCACGGCTGTAATTGTCTTTCCCTCTGCACAATCCGCGCAAGGTAATTCCCAATTATCTTTGTTTTGCTCATCTTTATTCACCAAAAAGACTTCTAAGCCTTTTTCTTTAATGCGATAGATGATGACGTTTTCTTTATCTTGTGAATTCATAATTCTCGATTTTGATTGCGAGGCGAATTGCTCTGTTCTGAATTTTAAACAACAGTTTTCATACTTTGTTGCAAATCTTTTTGGGAAGCGGTGCAAAGAAAGAAAAAAGAAGGAGAAAAGTAAAAGAAAATGAGAAAGAAATTAGAGTTCTCGAGCTGTATAAGGTCATTTGGATTTCGGAGCAAGAGCTTAATAGTAAGTCAAGCTCATTGTGATAAGGGCTACGGAATAATTTTTAAAAAGCAACAGGCGAAATTATCCGCTCCAAATTATCGTAATTAATTTGACTTACGACCTATGATACCTACACAAAAGGGCACATTTTAAGTCAGGCTTTTGCAGTTCTACAAGCTACGACCTTGAAGAGGTCGATAAACGTAGCCCCATGCGAAGCTTGGGGCTAACAATTGATGTAAATGGAACGACTTTGAAGAAGTCGACAAATTCCACAAGTTTAGT
>CAZQTE010000068.1:0-18037 GCA_964595615.1 uncultured Saprospiraceae bacterium | reverse complement strand
AAATATATTTTTTTCAATTTTTTAAAAATTTGACACAGATTATTGAACAATCCCGTTTTCTGGACTGATGTAAACTATTTTTCCTTTAACAATTCATGAGATTTAGATTAGCATAATTCAAAACATACAGCACACATGTTTTCTCAGAAAACTACATGAAATGTAAATTATTCACTATATAAGGTGACAATAAATTTCCTTCCTTTTACAAAATTCAGCATCTATCTATTTTTATCCCTAACTTTGAGAAAAAATAACTTATGTCGAAATTGACACACATATTTTTTATAAAAAATGCCGAAAATTTAGATGTCATTCCCGAAAATGTAGAGGATGAAGGTTTGATGGAGGCATATAAAGATGCAGATAAACACAGTTGGGAAAAGGAAGAACTAATAGCTTATGATAATGCTTCAATTGCGGAGCAAGACGAAAGAGGGAAGTTGATTGCCGCAGAAAGTAAAGGCAAGGAAGAAGGTAAGTTAGAAGAAAAGCAGCAAGTTGTAGAAAAGTGTTGGGAAGAGAATATGTCAATAGAGATAATTGCAAAAATTACGAGTTTATCAGTCGAAGAGGTTGAGAAAATAATTGAAAAAATACGCCGTTCTTAAACCAAAATTAAACTTCCAATGTCTCCTCAGAAAATTACACAACAAGTAGAAAAAATCCGCAACCTAATCATTGAAGACGATTTAGAAGCGGCATTCAAGATACTAATGGAATTAGCGAAAAACGCTGATGGAAATTATACGAATATCACTATCAATCTAAATCAAGATTACACACAGCTCACCGATAAAGTTCGTAGTGGTTTTTTAACACCAATTCAAGCAACGACGAGTAAAAACGTTTTGATTGACAATATGTTAAAATTGACGGATGAGATTGAAAACAATAATTCAAATAAGGTCATTCCTGACCCAAAACCTAAGCCAGAGCCGTCTGCTCCTGCTTCCAATAATCTCAGCAAAATCCTTTTAGGTGTTTTAGGACTTGGCATCATCGGTGCATTAGCGTTCTTCCTAATGAGCGGAGAAGAAGAAATAACGTCAGAAGTTACTCCAACAGTTGACGTTTGCGCACAAACCATTGACGAAGGAAAAACAGCTTTTAAAGATGGTGATTTAGATAAAGCAGAACGTATTTTTATCACTGCAAAAGACGCTTGTGCGGACAAAGCGGAATCAGATAAATGGTTGGAACGCGTAGAAATTATGCGCCAACGCAATGCCGCAAAAGAGGAAACGACAAGCACAATTACACCGCCAAAGCAAGAAGAAAAACCAAGAGAGAAGCCCAAACAAAATGTAAGACAAAACACAACCCAACAACCAGTTAAAGAACCAGAAATCTCGCTGAAACCAGAAATTGAAAAAGAAGACAAATCAGAAGGAATAACACCCGTACGACCGACTTTCCCAGATGAAAGTGTGGACAATCGCGCTGTTTATATTTCTTATAGAAAGAAAGGAGACAAAGCATTTAAAGCCAAAGATTATGTAAATGCTTATAAAAACTACAAGCAAGCCAAAGCAATTGACCCGACATCTGAAATTAGAGGAAAGTTAGAAGCGACCCGCGATTTATGCTACCGTCAATTTTTCTCGGCGGGCATGGATGACTATAATGTGCAACAATACAAAGCAGCGTTAAAAGATTTTAAACAAGCGCAGTATTACAAGGATTTTGCACAAGTACAAGGAATGATTCGTCGCTGCGAAACGGCACTGGAATAAGAGATTTAAATCCAAATTCAAGTATCAAATGCAAATTCAAGACCGCGCTGAAATTTGAATTTAAAATTATCTTTTCGCCCAGGCTTTCCCCACCTTCTTCATCCGACGCTTATTCGCGCCCATATCTGAATAACCAACTCTCGACGCCGAACGGAAATGAATCTTCTTATTCGCATCATCAAATTCAAACTCCACATCATCAATAAATCCACCAAGAGAAGTCTTAAATGTGAAGTGTAAATAATCCGCTTCTTCTGCCTGCAATTGTGTATTTTTCATGCCAGCAATTGTTGCTTTCAAGGCAGTTTTCGCATCAGCCATACTACCAGAATAAGACAAAGCGTCCATTTTCTTTTTAGACACTTCGGCATCAATAGTACAAACGCAGTTGGGAGAAGAAGGACATTTTTTTAAGCGACTCATGAGGAAAGGTTGAAAAGGTTGTATGGTTGAAAAGTTGTATTGTTCACTAACTTGAACTGTAGATTTTAGAATGCTATTTTCAGAGAATTGTTCAAAATTCTGTATTCCGAAAAATTGTAAAACTATCAAGAAATGCAAAACTGTCATTTTAATCATCTATCACATTTTAGTTAGTGTCGTGGCGTCGGACACTTAAACCAAATCGAAGGGAAAAAGATTAATAATTACTGGAAAAAATTAATAATAGTAGTGTCTGACGCCTGTTTCTTGTTACAGGTGTCAGACACTACTCTGCGCATAGTTTACCTGAATATTCAAACTTTCGTACTTTAAGTGTCCGACACCCACGAGTATTTTTCTCCTAATTCTCCAATATTTTCATTTCCAAACGCTGATTATAAGCATGTTCTTTCGTGCTACAATCGGCATCATTCACACAATGATTTAAAATCTCCTGTTCGCCATAACCTTTATAAGTTAATCGAGATTTATCAATCTCTTGCTTTTTTAGGTATGCGACGGCAGCTTGTGCCCGATAGCGCGACAAGATAAGGTTATTTTTATCATTTCCTTTACTTTCGGTATGTGCGCCGATTTCAATTTTTACATTTTCGTTCTTTGTTAAGAAATCAGCGATGATGTCCAATTGCTTCGCCACTTCTGGCGTAACTTGATAGACTTCAAAGTCATATTTTACATCTTCTAATCGAAAGATTTGTTTCGCTTGAATTTTACCATTATCTGCCATTTTTACTATTTCAGATAGATAGTAAAAATCAGGCAAACTCACTTCTTTATCCTGATTTGCTTCTTCCATTGTTGCCAATAAAATAGGCGTTTCAGGAATAATTTGAGGCTCTGAGCTATTTTTTTCTTCCTCGATGATTGTCTCTTCTTTTACTGGAGTTTTGACTTTCTTCGGCTTTTTTTCTTTTTTCTTTTTCGTTTTTTTCTCCTTTTTGACTTTGGCAACTTTCTCTTTTTCTACAATTTGAGTTTTTGCAGTTTCCTCCGTCTTTTCTTCAATCACAACTGTGCTTGCTTCTTCCTCAATTACTTCTTTAAACTTTTTTTCTTTTGGTTTTTCGACCTTTCCTTCCTCAATTGCACGCACTTTTTCTACAACGACAATTTCCTCTTTAATTTTTTCCTTTTTGACTTTCTTCGCTTTCTTTTCTTTTGGCTTTTTTTCTTTTTTTGGCTTAGCCTCCTCGATGACTTTTTCCTCCTCTTTGACATTAATTGCAATAACGGCCGATTCTTGAATTTCTTCTTCAATCACCTTCGTCTCCTCAATCACTTCCGTTTTCGCTACCACAGGAACAGCCGCAATCACTTCCTTTTTCTTCCTTGCTTCATCTAAAATTTCAAATAAATAAATATCATCATCTCCACCGCTGCGATTAGAGGTAAACATTCCTTTGCCTGCTTTTCTATCAATAAAAATCGAAATATCATCGCGAGGACTATTAATTGGACTACCGAGATTAATTGGCTTTTTCCATTCTCCACTTTCATCTTGCTCTGTCATGAAGATATCGAAACCGCCATAACCAGGATGACCTTTCGAGCAAAAATAAAGTTTGCCATTTTTATCAATAAACGGATAGCCTTCATTTGCCGCCGTATTGACATTCATTCCCAAGTTTTTCGTTCTACTCCAACCGTCTTTTGTACGTTTGCTCACCCAAATATCCGTACCACCTTCTCCGCCGCCTTTATCCGAAACGAAGTATAAATATTTACCATCTGCAGAAACCGCAGGATGCATAAAGTTATATTCTTTAGAAGAGAAAGGTAGGATTTCGATGTTTTTCCAGCGATTACCGCCAGCATTTTCTGCTGTGAAAAGAGAGAGATTGTAAACACTTTTTTTGCTCAATTCAACACCATTTTTAGTGAAGAAAATGCGCGTGCTGTCCACGAAACTTGGATTTCCAATATTCTTATTAGATGCCACTAATTTTCCTGAAAAGACCTTAGGTTCTGTAAAAGCAGTATCAGTCTGAGTACTATAGAAAAGGTTAATAAAGCTACGTCCTGTCCAGCCAGATTTTTTAGATTTACCTTGCGAACGGTCAGAAGAGAAGACTAATTTGTCGCCCCATAATACAGGTGTACTATCATCCGCGTCGCTATTATGTGCAAATTCTGTCGTCTCGATATAAGGAAAGTAAGGCTGGATATTTTTGACATAGTCACAAGCCTCTATCATTAATTGTGCTTGCTCATCTTCGGGTTTTTCCTCTTGATACTTAGCAAGCCATTTTTTCGCTGCGTCATATTTGCCATTACTCATCAAAGCCTCACCGTAATAGAGGTAAGTCTTTGCTTTTGCCTTTTCTTCGGCTGTGATTTCTGCGTATAATTTTTCAGCGGTTTCCATGCGATTGTTGACGCGATAGCAATTCGCTAATTTTGTCTTGACGCTTAAGGAAGCTTTTTCTTCGAGAGCAATTTCGTAAAGTTTAGCCGCTTCAGTGTAGCTTTTTGCTTTATATAATTTATCTGCCTTTACCAGTGTCTTTGATTGACTAAAAGCAAAAGTTTGTAGCAGCAGGCAGCAAAAAGTGAATAGTATTTGTTTTCTCATTAGACAATAATTTGCATGACCTTTGAAGAAGTTAAGTTGATTAGTCGTCTAACGTCTAAAATCCAATATCTAACATCTTAAAAAAGAGTCATTAATTTCGTGCGATGAATACCATTTATCTATACAAAAAATATGCAAATTTTAGTTAATATGAAAAAGCTTGCATGATTTTTTCTAAATTTACCTTGATTTTAAGTGATTTTTTCAAAAAAACACCAATAATGAAACAATTCAGACTAATTCTTATCCTTTTCGTTCTTCCTTTTTACCTACAAGCTCAAATATCAGAAGAGCCACGTAGTATGACCAAAGGAATGAATAATGCTTTGGTTTTGGAATTACCGGATACAGAACAACGCCTTGTTAAGAAATGGTGGGCGAGCTACATGAAAGATTATGATGCCAGACCCAAGAGAGTGAAAGGTGGGGATGAATTATTATCTGCGGGTGCGGATATTACTGCAATTGGAGGTTCAGGCGGAGTAGATGTCTATTCTCGCTTAGACCAAATTGGGGCGAAGACTATAAATATTGTTTGGTTTGATTTAGGAGAAGGAAAAGGCTATTTATCTTCCAACATGGATAGTGGGAAATATGTCGAAGCGGAGAAATTTTTGATGCGTTTTGCGTTATTTGTTACTAAAGAGAAAATCAAATTGGAGTTGATAGAAGAAGAAAAAGAAATGAAGCAATTGACGAATGATTTGACAAAGTTGGAACGTGAAAAGACTTCTTATGAGCGCGAAATTGAGCAAGCAAAAGAACGCATCAAGCGCGCAGAAGCAAACATCGTAACCAATCTTGAAAATCAAGAGAAAGCGAAGGGAGATATTGAAAATCAAAAAGAGGTAATAGAAGACGTAAAAAAACGTCTGAGTGAGATGTAATAAAAATCGACGGTCAGCCTAACACTCATTTCAATAAATTATAAAATTGAAAAAAAGCCTTATGCCGCCGTCGACAGTACTGCCGACGGGATAAGAAAGGGGGGTATTTCTCGGCGTGTGTATAGAGAACGTAATTTACATACGATTCTTACCCGCATGCGACAGCAGAAAATATTTTTAAATCCGAAATTTGTGTAAAATGAAAATTTGTTAGAATAAACCCTGGTATTGTGAGAAAGCTTTCTCTTCTTACAAAAATAACTGTTTTAGATTAGGATGTGTAATACCAAATGGAGGGGTATAAACATCATATTCCTATAAGGAGAGCAAAATTAAAAAAAAATATGATATTTACCTTGATTTGATACTTCTTTTCCTAAGAGAGAGGCATATTTTAGACTAATTGATATTTTACAAATCGTAATTATAAAGTGTTTTACAAGACAAATTATTAATAGAAGCTTGATTTATTTGAAATATTCCTCTATGTTTGTCGCATCATTAGAGAATAATTATCATGAAATTGAATAGTAGCAATTTTTATTTTTTTAGCTTTTACTTTTACGGTACACCGTAAGAGGCAGCTATTTTTTGCTATTCAATCAAATGTTGAAAATATAAAATAGAAAGCCTCGCGGTCAGCGGGGCTTTCGTCATTTTAGGAAGAAATTACTTGCCATGACACAGGAAATTATATCAGAGAAAAAAGCAGAGACAGCTTTGAGTGTAGCCATTCAAGGTTATCCAGGCGCATTTCATGAGATTGCTTCGCGTCTCTACTTTAGCGAAGAGGATTTGAATATTGTGCCTGCACATACTTTCGATGATTTAGTGCGCATGGTAGATAATAGCGAGACGGATACGGCGCTCATGGCAATTGAAAACTCTCTGGAGGGTAGTTTGATGTACAATCATAGATTATTGCATGACGGAAATTTCAGCATCGTTGGTGAGATTTATTTACGTATCAAGCAAAATCTAATGACGCTGCCTGGTAAGAAAATAGAAGATTTAACCGAAGTGCGTTCGCACCCAATGGCGATAGCCCAATGTCGCGATTTTTTCAGAAAGCATCCACATATCCGTTTGGTAGAGACTGTTGATACGGCATTAAGTGCCAAACAAATTGAAGATGAAAACTTGGAAACAGTAGGTGCGATTGCAAGTACGCTGGCAGCGGATTTATACAATTTAGAAATCATCGCGCCAAGTATCGAGACGAACAAACTGAATTACACACGCTTTTTAGTATTACGTCGAAATGAGGGTTTAGAAACGGTGAAAAACATCAACAAAGTCTCGGTAAGTTTTGCAGTTTCGCATGATGTTGGAAGTTTGCAGAAAATATTGACAGTCATGGCGGCTTACAATATGAATTTAACAAAAATTCAATCTACGCCAATCGTCGGCAAGCAATGGGAATATCGCTTTTTTGTAGATTTTATGCTTGGTGAACATTTGGATTGGGAACAATCTATTGACGCTCTAAAGCCTCTGACCACAGATTTAAAAGTATTGGGTGCTTATCAGAAAGGCGAGCATTTTGAGTATTAAACCAAAAAAATCATAATAAAAATCATAATAAAATCTGTGTCAAAAACTAAGTCACAGAAGACCAACAACTACCAACTTCCAACCACCAACTAATGATACGAACCGCATCCCGCTTAGGTGAAGTCAAAGAATACTACTTCTCACGCAAATTACGCGAGATAGCAGCACTCCGCGCAGCAGGAAAAGATGTCCTAAACTTGGGAATTGGTAGCCCAGACTTACCACCCTCCCAAGCTGTTTTAGACACTTTGAAATCAGAAAGTGCAAAAGAAAATAACCATGCGTACCAAAGTTATTCAGGCTTAATCGAATTGCGGACAGCCTTTTCAAATTGGTACAAAAAACACTACAATGTCGAATTAAACCCGACAAACGAAGTGCTGCCACTAATAGGCTCAAAAGAAGGCATTATGCACATTTCGATGACTTATTTGGAGGCAGGTGATGAAGTTTTAGTGCCAAATCCAGGTTATCCAGCTTATCGCGCAGTGGCGAATTTGACAGGAGCGACGATTGTTGATTATGATTTAAAAGAAGAAAATGATTGGTTGCCAGATTTAGAAGCATTGGCAAAAAAAGATTTGTCAAAAGTGAAAATCATGTGGCTTAATTATCCCAATATGCCAACGGGAACACGTGCTACTAAAGCATTTTTTGAAAAAATAGTTGCTTTTGGAAAAGCACACAATATTCTCATCGTCAATGACAATCCATACTCCTTCATATTGAATGAAGAACCACTGAGTATATTATCAATCGAGGGCGCAAAAGACACCGCTTTAGAATTAAATTCTCTAAGCAAAAGCCATAACATGGCAGGTTGGCGCGTCGGTGTATTAGCAGGTAAAGCCGAATATCTCCAAACCATTTTACGCTTCAAAAGCAATATGGACAGCGGGATGTTCAAGCCTTTACAACTCGCAGCGGCAACGGCATTACAAAATCCGAAATCGTGGTACGACAAGTTAAATGCAACTTATCGCGAACGTCGAGAAACCGTATTCGAATTATTAGACCTATTGAATTGTCAGTTTGACAGAAACCAAGTCGGTATGTTCGTTTGGGCAAAAATCCCAAACAATTATCAAACAGGTTTCGAATTATCAGACGAGGTTTTAGAAAACACTTATGTTTTCATAACTCCAGGAGGCATCTTTGGCAGCAACGGAGACAAATACATTCGCGTCTCTCTCTGCTCTAAAAAAGAAGTATTCAAAGAAGCTATAAAAAGAATAAAAACGGCGCAAGCCAAGACGGTCAACCGTCAACCAACAACGGTCAACTAATATGATAATTGCAATAGTAGGATTAGGATTAATCGGCGGTTCTTTAGCAATAACGCTCAAAGAAAATGGATTTGCCAAAACGATAATCGGAGTCGATAAAAATTCTGAAAGTGAAGATAAAGCCTTGCGTCGGCGCATCATAGACGAAGCATTACCATTAGACGAAGCGATAGCAAAAGCGGATTTTATTATAGTGGCGACGCCAGTAGATGTGATGAAAACAGTTTTGCCAGAGGTATTGGATAAAGTGGATAAGCAAGTCGTTTTAGATGTTGGTTCAACCAAAGAAACACTTTTAGAAGTTTTAAGGAAACATAAAAATAGAGGAAGATTTGTAGCAACGCATCCAATGGCTGGAACAGAATTTTCGGGCATAGATGCAGCCATCCCAAATCTATTTGACAACAAATATACCGTCATCTGCGACCAGGAAGACAGCGACCAAGACGCTTTGGAAAAGACCGAAGTTTTATTCAACAGCATCCCGATGCGGATAGCCAGATTGGACGCAAAATCGCACGATGTACACACGGCTTACGTGTCGCACATCTCGCATATTTCTTCTTTTGCTTTGGCTTTAACGGTCTTAGAAAAAGAAGCAGATGAAGATAAAATTTTAGAATTAGCGAGCAGTGGATTTGGCTCTACAGTACGTTTGGCGAAGAGTTCGCCAGATATGTGGGTCCCCATTTTTCGCCAAAATCGTGACAACGTCTTAGACGTTTTAGACGAACATATAAATACATTATCTCGCTTTCGCAGCTTACTGATTAAAAAGGATTTTGATACTTTTTATCAGTTGATAGAGGAAGCGAATTCAATTAAAAAGATTTTGAAATGATGTTGGTTATTAGTTATTAGTTAATGGTTATTGTGTTATTAATCTCTTAGAAATGTAGTGAGGAATGGACAAAGGTTTTTGTAAACTTGATAAACTGAGTCCCTACTCTCGCATTCCAAAGTAACTAATAACCAATAACTAATAACCAATAACCTAATAACCAATAACCAATAACTAAAAGAAATGAATATATCACCCATTTTCGATAAGAAGAAAAGACCAATCGTCATCGCAGGCCCATGTAGCGCCGAGACGGAAGAACAGGTCATGCAAACTGCCCGCGAATTGGCAAAACAAAACATCGACCTTTTTCGCTCAGGTATCTGGAAACCCCGCACACGTCCAGGCTCTTTTGAAGGCGTGGGAGTAGAAGGATTAGCTTGGTTAAAGCGCGTGAAGGAAGAAACGGGCTTGAAAGTAACTACGGAAGTTGCGAACACACAACACGTTTTTGATGCTTTGAAATATGGCATTGATGTCTTGTGGTTGGGTGCGCGTACGACCGTAAATCCTTTCTCTGTCCAAGAAGTGGCAGATGCATTAAAAGGAACGGATATTCCTGTAATGATTAAAAATCCGATTAACCCAGACTTGGGATTATGGGCGGGTGCGATTGAGCGTATTTACAAAGCAGGTATCACAAAAATCGGAGTTATTCACCGCGGATTCAGTTACCACGGAAAGACGCAATACCGTAATATTCCACGTTGGGAATTGCCAATTGAGTTGAAACGCCAATTTCCAGACATCGAAATTATTTGTGACAATAGTCATATCTGTGGTCGTCGCGATACCTTACAGGCTGTTGCACAGAAGGCTTTGGATTTGCAATTCGACGGTATCATGACGGAGGTACACCCGACGCCAGACGATGCTTGGTCAGATGCTGCGCAGCAAATTACGCCAGCAGTTTTTGGTAAATTGGTAAGCGAATTAATCGTCCGTGAAAAAGGAACAGACGATATCGAATTCACTTCTTCTTTAGAGCATTTACGTGGTCAAATCTCTGAAATGGACAACGAGCTATTGACCTTATTAGGCAATAGAATGAAAGTTGCAGAGAAAATCGGCGAGTACAAAAAAGCTAATAATATCTCGGTTTTACAGCCAGCACGTTGGAATGAAATCATGGAAAAAGCAGTCGTACAAGCTAAAATTCATGGATTGAGTGACGGTTTTGTAGCGAGTGTTTTACAAGCCATTCACCAAGAAAGTATCAATCATCAAGTAGCGGTGATGAATGATAAAAATGAGCCTGCGTAGCGGTGCAGGGAACTTTAGTTCCCATTGCCATATTGACCTTGGGAATCCCGATAGCTATCGGGATTCCCGGTACCAAAGGAGAGAGGACGAAAAGAAATTTTCGCCCTCTCTCTTTTTATGTGTACTAAAGATGTATTTTCGCCCTTGGAATAAAACAATCACAGATTTCAAATTAAATGGCTTACCAAAACAGAAAAAGAAACTTTAAAACGGTCCAAGAACGTTACAAGCGGGACAAGCGAAATGTCAAGGTGACAACCTTCTTCATTTTCTTAGCGATATTGGCAATTATCTTTTTTAATCGGCAATCTATTTGGGATTATTTGCGGACTTATTTTATGTAGAAAGGAGAATTAGGCAGTTAGAAAAATAGTAAAAGAAACTACAATAAAAAGAAACCTTTGTATCTTGCCGAAATGAGTAAAAGAAAAGAAGTATTTCTAAAACAACTTAGAGAATTTGCTAAATCTCTTACAGATTATGTCTCAACAAATAGTGGAGAATGGTCGGTAAAAGGATTTATTGATGTGGAAAGGAATATTTATACTATTTCTTCTGACTCTAAGATTATTTCAAAAATTCTTGAAATCCAATTATTTCCAAAAATCAAAGAATTTGCTAAAAAGCATGGTTATGAAATTGTCTTAGCCGAAAAACAAAATTGGTATCCAGACCTTTCATTTGTAGACAAAAAAAATCCTAATATAAAGTTTGCAGTTGATATCAAAACAACTTATCGATTAAAAGAATATACTGGGTTTTGTAATGGTTTTACGCTTGGCTCACATGGAGAATATTTTAGAAACAGAGTCAGTACAAAAAATATTCAATTTCCTTATGCAGATTACGAAGCCCATCTTACATTAGGGGTTTTATATACAAGAGCACTTTCCACAGATATAGACGAAACTGAAATTCTTAAACTTCCTCAGTTAGCTAAAATTACCTCCGTTATTAATGATTTAGTATTTTTTGCTGAAGAGAAATGGAAGATTTCCAGCGATAAAGGAGGGAGTGGCAATACTGCAAATATTGGGAGTATCAATTTTATAGAAGATATTCTCAATGGCAATGGTGTATTTGTAAATCTTGGAGAAAATATATTTGATGAATACTGGATAAATCAAAATGTACTTCAAGTTCCTGACCCCAAAAACAAAGGAAACTTTAAAAAATTGACAAAATTATCTGAGTTCCTTGAGTTTAAAGGAATGGACACGTCGTTAATCAATCCTCCTAAGCCAAAAAAGAAAAACCGTTCTCTTTCAAACCGTGTGACAGAAAAAAAATGAAAGCTAAAATCAAGTAATAACTTAGCTTTTAATTTTTTTATGTCATCTTCATACGATTTGACGGAGAACCAGCAAAATTAGTAATATGCCGATAGTACCACCAATAAAATCTCAAGGAATCAAGACTAAATTAGTCGAGTGGATAGGCTCGAATGTTCAAAATATTGAGTACGATAGATGGGTAGAACCATTTATGGGAACAGGCGTAGTAGGATTCAATATTCGACCAAAAAAAGCTCTGATGTGTGATAGTAATCCGCATTTAATTAAGTTTTATAATGGCATAAAAAGTAAAGAAATTACGGCTGAAAAAGTTAAGCATTTTTTAACCGAAGAAGGTAAGAAATTACTTAAATCTGAAGGAGAATACTACTATGAAGTCAGAAAAAGATTTAACGAAAAAGGAGACTCTTTAGATTTTTTATTTTTGAGTCGGTCTTGTTTTAACGGTATGATGCGATTTAACAGAAAAGGCGGATATAATGTTCCTTTTTGTAAGAAGCCGAATCGATTTGCACAAGCCTTGGTTACTAAAATAACTAATCAAGTCAAAAACGTTTCACAAATTATTGAGTTAGGAGATTTTACTTTTAAGCATCAAGATTTTAAAACAACTTTGAGTCAAATTAAAGACTCTGATTTAGTTTATTCTGACCCCCCATATATTGGTAGACATGTCGATTATTTTGACTCCTGGTCAGAAGAAGAAGAGATAGCCTTAAACGCAGGACTTGTACAGTCAAATGCGAAATATATATTATCGACTTGGCTAAGTAATAAATATCGAACAAATGATTATATTTTTTCTATTTGGAGTGATTCATTTATAGCTACCAAAGAACATTTTTACCATGTAGGAGGGAAGGAAACAAATCGAAATGCTGTTTATGAGGCACTTGTTTCTAATATTGATTTGAAGAATGGGATTCCTACAGAAAAAATGCAAGAAAAAATAGAAAATGGAATTTCTCAATTAACGACAATGACTAAGGTGAAATACGAAGCCCCTACTCAGTTATTACTCAAATTAGAGGAAGAAAAACTGGATGAAACGATATACAACCAGTTATAATAGTTGCAATTATATTCCCAGTTTACACTACAACAATAAAATTGAAAAATCTAATACCACATTTCATTCAAACACGCTTTCAAGAAAAGCAAACGCACGGGCACATACGCGCCTATGCGATGTTTATTGATTTGTCTGGTTTTACGCATTTGACACAGACTTTGATGAAGCGCGGGAATGTTGGGGCAGAGCAATTGAGTAGTATCCTCAATGACATTTTTGGACCGATGGTACGTTTGGTTTATCAGCGGGGCGGATTTATTCCTTACTATGCGGGGGATGCTTTTACGGCGATATTTGAAGAAGATAAAATCAATATTGAAGAGTTTTTAGAAATAGCCAAACGACTACGGGCGCGGACGAATGGAGAGGAAATTGAGTTTCACGGATTTAAAATTCGGACAAAAATAGGATTGTCTTTTGGAGATATAGAATGGGGGATAGTTGGCGCAGAAAACAAGACATTTTACTTTAGAGGAGAAGCGATAAATGGTAGTGCAGACGCGCAAAAAGATGCCGAACAACAGCAAATTATCGTTGATGCGGCTATCTCCAAAATGATAAGCAACGACAAGGTTGAACTAAAAGAAACCGCAGAACCCAACTACTTTTTGTGGGGAAATCCAGATGATTTCTCAAATCTTCCTGTGCCACAGGATAAGTTAAAATTTAAGACCGATAAAGAAACATTCCTACGTTTCTTACCCAAAGAAGTCCTGAAGTTTGACGGACGCGGCGAGTTTCGTAATGTCATTTCTGTTTTCATTTCTTTTAAAGGCGTAGAAGACCACAAGACATTAGATGCATTCACAAGCATCGTTTTAGAGCAGTTGAATAACTTCTCAGGTTATTTTAAAGAGGTAGATTTTGGAGATAAAGGAGGCGTAATGGTGGGCTTTTTTGGCGCACCCGTTTCCTTTGAAAACAATAAAGAACGCGCTTTAGAGTTTGTGACCGCGCTACAAGAAAATACGGCGGATTTAGTTGAAAAATCAGCACTGCGTTTCCGGGTGGGCATCACTTCTGGTACCGCTTATACGGGCATTATTGGTAGTGAAGAACGCTGCCAATACGCAGCCGTTGGTACGACTGTTAACCTCGCTGCACGACTCATGTCTTATGCCAATTGGGGCGAAGTTTCCGTAGATGAAGAGTTGCAAAATAGCCGATTTTTCCGTTTCCAAGACAAAGGTGCTATTTCCTACAAAGGTTTTGAAGAACCCATTTCTACTTACCTTTTAGAAGGCAGAAGCACGACGATTCAGCCTGCTTATCATAGCGAAATGATTGGCCGCGAAGAGGAAATTGTCGACTTGAAAAAAATAGCTAATGAGGTCTTTTCGAAACGTCAGCCACAGACCAGTTATATTTTTGGAGAGGCAGGTATTGGTAAAAGTCGTTTGACTTATGAATTGCGCGAACGCTTAGAAAAGCAAAGGAATATCATCTGGATGAATTGTCCCGCAGACCAGATTTTGAAAAAGCCATTCAATCCATTTATCACCTTTTTCAAAAATTACTTTTCACAAAGAACAGAAAATAGTCGAGAACGAAATGCTAGTTTATTCAACAGTGTTTTTGAGCGATTAACTAAAGACACCAACAGGATACAAGGCGAACAAGCGAGTTCTATTCAACGTGATTTACCAAGAACGCGCTCTGTTTTAATGGCATTATTAGGTTTGCCAGCGGAAAATGATTTTTGGGAAAAATTAGATGCCCAAGGTCGTTACCGAAATGTCTTAAGAACATTTTCCAATTTCTTCATCGCGGAAGCATATACCGCACCTATCGTCATGGAATTGGAAGACGGGCACTGGTATGATGATTCTTCCAAGACCTTTTTAGGAGAATTTGTTAGACAAATAGAAGGACTGCCGATTTTCATTTTGATTTCGTCGCGTTACTCCGATGACGGCGTCAAACCTTGGGTTATTCCGAATGACGCATTTGAAAATCAAAATATAAAAGTCACCGAATTTGACTTAAATATCTTCTCCCCCAAAGCCATTCAAACCTTCGCAGAGAAGCAATTGGGCGGAAAAGTGTCAGAAGCTTCTTTGGCTTTATTGCAGCGCACGACCAACGGAAATCCATTTTACTTAGAGCAAGTCTTAGAGTATTTTGTCGAAAGTAATTTATTGAGTCAAAAAAATGGTGTTTGGAATATTAAGGATGAAAATATCAAGATTTCAAGTTCGATAAATGCAGTCTTGACGGCGAGAATTGACCGTTTGTCACGTTTAGTGAAGGAAACAGTGAAAGCAGCGGCGGTGATTGGGCGTGAGTTTGAAGTACCCGTTTTACAAGAAGTTTTATTGCTCAATGAAGCATTTCAAGAGCGCAATGGCAATGCGCAACGCGTCTTAAAAGAACAAATAGAGTCTGCCGAAAAAGGACAAATTTGGCGCGCGATGAATGAATTGCGTTACATTTTTAAACACTCTCTTTTGCGTGAAGCGGTTTATGATATGCAGTTGCGGGCGCGTTTGCGAGAGTTGCATGCGCATATTGCGGAAGCGATTGAAAAAGTATATCAAGACGATTTAGAAGAGCGTTATGTCGATTTGGCTTTCCATTATGAGCAAGCTGAAATGACCGATAAAATGCAATATTATTTTGCAGAAGCGGCGAGTTATTCGCGTCGAAATTTTCAAAATGAGCAGGCTTTATTGTACTATGATAAGTTGCTTGGCATCTTAGACCAGACAGATAAAAAAGCGGAGAAAATTAGAGCTTTATTGAGTAAAGGTTCGGTTTTAGAATTGGTGGGGCAATGGGAAAATTGTCAGGCGATTTATGCAGAAGCTTTGAAATTGACCGAGGTAATCAATGATGATTTATTGAAAGGGCGGACGCAGGATAGTTTGGGGCATTTGTTGATGTTAAAAGGAGATTATGACGCGGCAGCCCTGCATTTGAAGCGCGCGGCCGTTTATTTAGAAAAAATAGATGACGTCCGCGGACTCTCAAAAATATATGGAAATCTCGGAAATCTAAACTTCCGTCAAGGCGAATACGAAGCCGCGAAATCATTCTTCAAACGCAGCATCGAACTTAGCCGTTTACACGAACACACCTCTGTACAATCGCAAATTGTAGCGAATCTCGGACTCACCTACATGAACCAAGGCGACTACGATGAAGGCATCCGCTGGCAGCGCGACCAACTCGAAATTTGCCAAGAAAATGGCGACAAACAAGGCATGGCAACGCTGTACACGAACATGGGAATTGTCCTCTTGGAGAAAGGCGATTATGACCCCGCTTTGGACTGTTTTGAGAATGGATTATCTCTCTGTGAAGAATTGGGGAATAAGCAATTGACCTCTATCGCGATTGGCTGTATGGGCAGTGTTTATGAGCGCAAAGGCGATTATGAACGCGCCATGGAATTGTTCCGCGAGGACTTGAAAATCACAGAAGAATTAGGCGACAAACAAGGGATTTCAATCGCTTTAGGATTGATTGGTGACTTATTGAATATCGAAGGGGAATTTGCCGAGGCGAAAGAATTTATGGAGAAAAATTTGGCACTCTGTACCGAATTAGGCTACCAAAAAGGCATGGCAAAAGCTGTTAATACCTTAGGTGATATTTTCTACAATCAAAAAGAATACAAAGAAGCCATTAAGTGCTACGACCAAGCGATTGAGATATCGAGAGGGATTAGTAATTTGTTGATTTTGGGAGAAAGTCTTTTAGAAAAAGCAGAAGCATTAATCGCTTTAAAGCAATCCACAAAAGCTCTTTCTCTAATCAACGAAGCCAAAGAAATAGCCGAAGAATTAGGACATCAAGAGTTAATTTTCGGAGCAGAAATCTTAACTGCCCAAGTCCATATCGCAAAAAAGGACAATGAATCTGCCCGTAAGATTTTAACAAAATTACTCAAAGAAGAATTAGAAGACAGTGAAAAAGCTGCTGTTTTGTATGAATTGCACAAGATTTCAAGGTCTGATATACACAGGACGACCGCATTGGCGTTGTATAGTTCCTTACATCGAGAAACGCCGCAATATCTCTTTCAGCAGAGAATGAAAGAGTTGGGCGAGAAGTAAAAATGTTAATTGGTTGATTGAGTTGATTTTAAGGTATCAATCAACACAAATAACATAATCAACTAATCAACACTTACGGACCATTCAAATTATAAACATGAAATATCTCCTTCCATTTTTCCTCCTTTTCTTAATGAATATCTCTTTTGCGCAACCTTCCGAACCTGTTATCCTAATAAAAACAGTAGAAGAAACGCATGGTTTTCGCTTACATTACAACATGCAAGCGCCTGCGGCGACTTTAGAATTACCAGAAGCTTTAAAAGAAATATCGGGACTATCCTTAACGCCAGACGAATCTAAATTGGTCGCGGTTCAGGACGAAGACGGTGAAATATTTATCATTAATAAAACGACGGGAGAAGTCGAGCGAGACTATAATTTTTACAAGGAAGGAGATTATGAAGGCGTAGAAATGGTAGGCGCGAGCGTCTTTGTAACGAAGAGTAACGGGAAGATTTACGAGGTACATGACTTTGGAGGTGACCACCAACAAACCATTAAATTTACTACACCACTCAACAAAACTTATGATGTCGAAGGCTTGGGATATGATGCAAAAAATGAACGTCTATTGATGTGTTGTAAAGCAGTAGGCGACCCGTCTGAGGATTTGCGTTTGGAAAAATCTATTTACGCTTTTGATTTAAAAACACGCAAGTTGATAGAAAAGCCAATCTACACTTTACGTCTTAAAGATTTTCTCTATTATCTGGAAAATAATCAGCACGTACACCGCTTCAAAAAGATGAAAGAGCATTTTTCTGAAAATCCTGAAGATTTTGCTTTTGCATCTTCGGGCATCGCGGTCAATCCAAGAACAGGAAATATCTACGTTCTTTCATCTAAAGGAAAAATGATGGGCATATTGAGTCCAGAAGGAAAGATATTGCATGTAGAGAAATTGGAAAAGGAAATTCACTGCCAACCAGAAGGAATTTGTTTTGCGAAGGATGGGACGATGTATGTTTCTAATGAAGGGAAGAAGGGTGCGCCAGGGCGGATTTATCGGTTTGATTATTTGAAGTA
>CAZQTE010000067.1:0-18039 GCA_964595615.1 uncultured Saprospiraceae bacterium | reverse complement strand
TGTTTTTAATAATTGAAAAAAATCTCCTCTAATTCTATCCTCTCCCTAAAATTCAAAACTCCAATTAAAATATGGAATAACAGGAAAAAGAGCAATCTGCTTCAAAACAGTCTTGCGACCTGTACCAGTATCACTAGGTACAGAGTCCAAATACAAGAAAAATGGATTAGCACGATTGTACAAATTGTATGCTCCAAATGACCATGTACGTTTCCAGAATTTTTTCTGCTTTGTAAAATTAACCCCAATATCAAAACGGTGATAAGCTGGCGTACGCTGATTATTTCTATCCTGATAGTATTGAGTGAAGAAGTTATCTAAGAAAGTATTTTCTCCAGCCCCTTGTGGGAATGCACCCGAATAGACGGCTTCTCCCAAAGTATAAGCATTACCAGAACCATAAACCCAAGAACCTGACAATGAAATTCTATCATTAAAGTCATAAATACCGACAATAGACAAGTCATGACGACGGTCATATTTATACGGGTAACGCTCTCCAAAATTAATATCATCAAACTTGCGCCAAGTCCAGTTGAGCGTGTAACCAATCCAACCCGTCAATTTTCCTTCCTTCTTTCGAAGTAAAAACTCACCTCCATAAGCTTCTCCTTCTCCCTGTGCGACATTGTCCTGCCAATCTCCAAAACTAATAAAACTAGCACCTTCAGCATAGGAAATTACATTTTTCATTTGTTTGTAATAGCCTTCTATGCTAATTTCATATTGCTTTCTGAATGTTTTTGCAAAACCTGCGGCTACTTGCCAGCTTGTTTGCGGTAATACTCGGTCGGTAGTCGGTAACCAAAGGTCGGTCGGTAAACTCAAATTTTCATTCGTCAAGAATTGCACATACTGCTGCATTGTCGCAAAAGACGCCTTTATAGAACTCTTACCTGGTAATAAATAACGTGCTCCAATACGGGGCTGTAAAGAGGTGTAAATTTTACCTTTATCTAATCCAAATCCACTAAAATGTAGACCTGCATTAATCTTTAATTTACTACCAATTTTAAAATCATCTTCCAAAAAGAAGGCAAATTCATTCGCATTCACTATTGGCTGTCCAAAAGTCGTATCAATCTCAATATTTTCAGTAGTAAAACCAACATTGAATGTCCCAGGGTCAAACTCATGATTAATGTAGTTGACACCAAAACGAATGAAATGGTTAGGATTAGGGACAAAATCAAAGTCAATTTTTGCCGCATAATCCGTAATACCTGAGTCGTAGTTTAATTTAAAACCGTCAGTTACCGTCTCTCCATTACTTTGATATGTATCTTCATTATCTCCACTGGTATTGAAGTCATATTTACTGTAAGTTAAAGTAACATTAGAGAAAAGACGATTGCCCCAGACGTGATTGTAGCGAACAGCTGAAGTTACATTTCCCCAACCAAAACCAAACGATTGTTTGTTAACATCTTCCTCAAATCTTTCCGTTGCATCAAAGTAAAATTTATCACGACCGCTATAAAAACTCAAAAATAAACGGTCTTTATCTGAAAATTTATGATTGACTTTTGCATTCATATCATAAAAGAAATAGCCCGCATTTCCCTCGCCACCGTCTTGCGAAAAGGCACTTTGAATAAGAGGTCTTGCGAGTACGTCAATGTAAGTCCGACGCGCCGACACAATGAAGGAAGTCTTATCTTTTATGATAGGACCTTCCAAGGTCAACTTAGAAGAAATCAAACCGATACTACCTGCACCTTTAAATTTCTTCATGTTTCCTTCCTTCATCTTGATATCCAATACAGAAGACAATCGACCGCCATAACGTGCTGGAAATCCGCCCTTTATCAAGTTCACATCCTTGATAGCATCTGCATTAAATACTGAAAAGAATCCGAAAAGGTGAGAAGCATTATAAACGGGAACACCGTCTAGAAGGATAAGATTTTGGTCAGGAGAACCACCACGAACGTAGAGTCCACTTTGTCCTTCTCCTCCAGATTGTATTCCTGGTAAGAGTTGCAAAGCCTTAAAAATATCTGTCTCGCCCAAGAATGCAGGCAATTTTTTAATCTGAGCAACGGGAATACTGACTGTACTCATTTGGGTTTGTTCTTCAATGGGTTCGCCATTTTTGGTAGCGGTTACTTCGACAACTTCGAGACTGACCGAAGAGGATAGTTTGACGTTCATTTCCACATCTTTCGTTAAGTCAAAAGCAAAAGTCTGTGGCTGATAACCGATATAACTCACGGTCAAATACACACTATCTTGAGGCAGTGTCATCGAAAAGAAACCGTAAGTATTCGAAACTGTACCAGAAGAGGTTTTAAAATCAAAGGCATTTGCCCCAATGAGCATTTCGCCCGAATCTGCATCAGAAATATAGCCACTAATGGTATATTTCTGCGCGCAAAGTGGCACCGCCGTAGCAAAGAGCAGTAAAAAGAGAGTAGTTAGGATGTTTTTCATGTAGAATGATTAAAGTTTAAGATTTGGTGAATTTTAGTTGCTCTAAGTTTTTGTCATTTTGTTGAATGGTTGATTTGTTGATTACGTTTGAGAACAATCAACATAATCAACAAATAAACTATTAACTAACTTTATTAAGACTATTAATAAGGCGTTTACCCCTACTCAAATCGTTGGTTTCTTCAAAAAAGTTTCTTTCTTTGCCCTTGATGATACCAATAGACTTTCTAAAATACCAAAATAAGCTAAAAACACGTCGCGAAGACGGAAAACGCTTGTTGTTTGGCACCATTCGGCGCAAATACTTAGTCTTGCAGCCCGAAGAATTAGTCCGTCAATTGGTCATCGAATATTTTGTTGAAGATAGAAAATATAATAAAAATCACATTGCTGTCGAAAAATTGCTCATTGTCAATGAACGGCGCAAACGTTGTGATATTTTAGTCTATAAAAAAGATAACAGCCTAGAGGAAAAGATAAATGTCGTACCTTGGCTATTAGTGGAATGTAAAGCACCCGAAGTACCAATAAATGAAGCCACTTTTCGCCAAATTGCAGCTTATAATCTACCTTTACGCGTGCAGTACCTTGTAGTTACAAATGGGCGACAAACATACTGCTGTGAAATGAATTATGAGACAGAAGATTACACTTTTTTAGAAGAAATTCCGACATTAGCGAATAATTAGTAGAAAGAAAAAATCAAGTAGAATCTATCAAATTAAAAACAGGAGCGTATTGTTACAGTGTACTAAGTAGCACACGTTATTTATTTCGGAAAATTTGAGAATGAGATTTTTTTGCATATTTTCTTCAAAAAATCAGTGCATAGCCAAGCTACGGACTTACTTTTTGGGAGGAAATAGGCGGGAAAATATCTTGTCAAATTACCGAAATAAATAGGGGGTGCTACTTAAGCAATCGCCGATAAAATTTTAAATGAAACCACCACGCATTCTCGTTACTGGCGCCAATGGACAGATTGGCTCTGAATTAGTAGCGGAACTACGCCGTAGATTCGGCAAATATAGCATCTTAGCTTCTGATATCTTTCAACCCGAAGGAGTAGAAGAACCTTTTGGAATTGTCAATATTTTAGACAAAGAAAGGATTCGCCAAGTCGTTGAAGAACAAGAAGTTACACAGATTTATCACCTCGCTGCAATTCTCTCTGCCAAAGGAGAACAGAACCCACTCAAGACATGGGAAATCAATATGCAAGGTCTGTTCAATATCTTAGAAACAGCCAAAGAATTCAAATTAGATAAAGTCTTTTTTCCAAGTTCTATAGCTATTTTTGGTAATAACACACCAGCTATTAATACTCCTCAACATACTGTCGCTGAGCCAGCTACAGTCTATGGAATGAGTAAAATAGCAGGAGAAAATTGGTGTCAATATTACTATGAAAAATATGGTGTAGATGTACGTTCTGTACGCTATCCGGGTATCATCGGTCATGGTCAAAAACCAGGTGGAGGTACAACAGATTACGCTGTAGAAATCTATCACAAAGCTGTGAATAAGGAAGATTATGAATGTTTTTTGAGTGCCAATACTGCTTTGCCTATGCTTTACATGGAAGACGCTATAAAGGGAACGATTGATATTATGGAAGCACCTGCGGAAAGTATCAAAGTTCGGACGAGCTACAATTTGTCAGGCATGAGTTTTACGCCAGCAGAAGTATATGCAGAAATTCAAAAGCATTGTCCAGACTTCAAAATTACTTACAAACCTGATTTTCGACAAGCTATTGCTGATAGTTGGACGGATAGTATTGATGACTCGGCAGCGCGAGAAGATTGGGGCTGGCAACCAAAGTTTGATTTGGCGAAAATGACGGAGGATATGATTAGGAATTTATCCGAAAGTGCCTGACACTTAAAATTACTAAAAGCAGAAAAGCAAAGATTACAAAACGGCATATCAAAAAGTAGTGTCTGGCACTTGGCTATGTTGGCATTAATTCAATATACAAAAAGAAGTGTCTGACACCTGTAACAAGTAATCCACAAAACGAGTAACAGGCGTCAGACGCTTTTCTATGCAAATATTACGGTAAATCTTGAATTTTACTTCTCACGATTGGATATAAGCGTCCGACGCCTTCGCATCAGATTTTAAACAAAGTAAATTTTTTGATAATTTATTTTAAATCGTAATTTGTTGTTCAATATTCTTTAAATCAAAGACTTACGAAATTATTTATTTTTATATGTGTTCTTTTTTTCTAAATTATTACCGTCCAGAAATAATTTTAACAAGTCCTTTGGCATTATTTTTTCTTATATATGAAACAAATCGTAATGCGAAAATAAATAGCGCAAAACGGTTTTACATACTATGAGAAAAAGAGTTTTAATTACACAGTTTATACATACTATGAGAAGTCTGACAGCTAATTGTTTAATTTGTTCCGAAAGTGAAACATCCCCCCGTTTCCAAAATTTTCGGGCAGGCTCTCCTCTCTTTTTTTCCTTATTAACACACATTTAATTTTGAATGATAAATTTTGAATTTTGAATGAGCGTGACTTTGTCATGTTAAATATTCAGGTTTCCATTTTTTTGATATTCAAAAGTATTTAAGCAAAAAATCAGGTAATTAAATGCCTCCTTCTCGCTTGCGAGATAGTAGTGCATTGTATTGATTATCAACAATTTAATCCTCGTAAGCGCGAAGATTGAATCAATATTTTTATGTCTTTTTCCAAAAAGCAAAAGTCCAGAAACGGAACAAGCCAAAATAGAAATAGACAATAAAAAATAATCAATATACAATCAAAAAAGACCTGCTACTAACAAATTAATCCAATGCAATTGACCTGCAAAATTATCTTATCCTTTGTGCTGCTCCTAATGGGGACGGTCTGTGGCGAGGCAGTTTTGCAGGCTCAATGTCCTATGGTTTGCCGCCAAGATTTCACGATTTCTTTAGGTGGTAATGGAGAAGCAGAGCTGAACCCTGAGTTCGCATTGGTTTCCAGCACTGACGGCTGTACAGAAGGATTTACGATTGAGATTATTGACTTAAATAGCGGTTATGTTTATGGAAATGTGGCAGATGCGACGATGATTGGCGCAGATTTAATCTTTAAAGTAACGGACAACGCGACAGGCAATAATTGTGACGGAGAATTAACCGTCGAAGACAATACGCCGCCGCAAGTTTTTGTAGATAGTCTATTTTTAAACTGTAATGCAGAGACTGACCCTGAAATAATGGGCTTTCCAAATGTACAAGATAATGTAAGTGGATTAGAGAACATCACTTTTGATTGGTTTGACCAATTGATTGATTATGATTGTTTTTATCAAGTCGGTGGAGTAGAATACACCGCCGAAATCGTCCGTAATTGGTACGTTTCTGACCAATATGGCAACATTCGCAATGAACAACAGAGCATCATGCTCAAAAGAAATACTCTAGATGATGTGATTTGGCCAGCCAATCGAGATGATTTTGTCATGCCGAGTTTGTCCTGTAATGTGGACGACCCAATGGATTTGGCAATTACAGGTCAGCCGCGCATCAATGGAAAAGCGATAGAAGGCAGCAGCGATTGTGATTTATTGACCAGTTTTAGCGATCAAACGACGGTCGTATGTGGGGGAGAAACAAAGATTTTCCGCACCTGGGCAGTTTTTGACTATTGTACCGACGAGAGCGAGACTTTTATCCAACTTATCAGAGTAAAAGACACCGAAGCACCAATCATTACTTGTCCTGAAAATGTAAATATCGGAACTGATAACAATACATGTACAGGCACGGTGACACTCGAAAACGCTACCGCGACGGACAACTGTTCTGACTACACAATCAGTCACGTTTGGGACTACGGCGCTGACGAATTAAGCTACGAAAATATTCCGCAAGGAACACACAATGTACTATATACCGCAGAGGACGAATGTGGCAACAAAAGTCACTGTGAAATCTCGGTGACAGTGACCGATAATGAAGTGCCAACGCCGATATGTAAAGAGCATACTTTTGTCTCTTTGTCGGACTCTGGCGAGAACATTTTGAGTGCACATACATTCAATGAAAGCAGCTCAGATAACTGTCTAATTGACCGTTTTGAAGTGAGTAAAAATGGCACTGATTTTTATCCAGCAGCCACTTTTAATTGTGCAGATATTCCGGCATCGCCGATGAGTTTGACCTTACGTGTTTTTGACCAGGCGGGACACCATAATGATTGTGAAGTTATGGTAACAATTGATGATTATTTATTACCTGTTTTAACTTGTCCTTTGAGTCTTACATTAGATTGTATTGATGATATTAATGATTTGACTATCAGTGGATTAGCGACAGCGACGGATAATTGTGATATTGCAAATATTTCTCATACTGATGACCTCTCTAACCTCAATTCTTGCGGTTTTGGCACGGTTTTCAGACTATGGAATACAGAAGATGTAAACGGAAATTCAGCCGTTTGTATCCAACAAATCAGCATAGGTGATGCGACTCCAACAGGAGTAAATTTCCCCCCCGATTTTATCACCTACGATTGCAGTTTGAAGCTCGACCCTATAACGACAGGGACGCCCGAAATTACGAACGAAGATTGCGAACAAATTTTGGTTTTTCATGAAGATGATACCATTTCAGTTTCTGATGCTTGTTTGCATATTGTCCGTTTTTGGGAAGTATATGATGAATGTATTTTTGACCCAAATAATGCTGGAAACGGTGGTTATTGGTCAGTCAATCAGACACTCAAAATCTACGATAACGATGCTCCAGAAGTGCAAAATCCAGCTGATATTACGGTCTTTATTTCAGGCGATAATTGCGAAGCTTATGTGGAATTTCCAGATGCGATAGCAATTGATTGCAGTGAATATGTAGAGGTCAGTAATAACTCCTTCTTTTCCGACAACAACGAAGCAAACGCAAGTGGGACTTATCCCTACGGATTTCATTATATAACCTTTACGGCGCGTGATGAATGTGATAATATTACCAATAAAATCACACTCTTGACAGTCTTGGATGAGGAAATCCCTGTGATACAATGCAACGGCGGTTTTACAGTCAATTTGGACGAAAATGGCATGGTTGCGCCTGACCCACAGCTTTTTGATGCAGGTAGCTACGACAATTGCTCAGAGACGCTTACTTATCATATCGAACCAGCAGTTTTTAACTGTGATGATAGAGGAACAGCAGAAGTGCTTTTTCAAGTGCGTGATGAGTCAGGAAATGAAGCCAGTTGCTTTACGACATTAATTGTTCAAGACAACAATAATGTTTGCGATAGCGGAAATTTGGCAGGTACAATCAGCAATGCGGAAGGCGAAACAATCGGCGGAAAGTACGTCGGTTTAAGTGGCGGCATTCAAATGGCTGTGCAGACCGAACCAGACGGAACTTATGAGTTTCCAAATTTACCTTCGGGCGAATATTACGAACTCAAACCGACCTATGATTTGAACCATGTCAATGGCGTGACAACCAACGATATTTTACAAATCAGAAAGCACATTTTAGGGCTAAATGAATTCAATTCACCCTATACTTTGATTGCGGCAGATGTCAATAATTCAGGTAGTGTGACTACAGTAGATATGGTCTGGATACGGCGTTTGATTTTAGGGAATATTGAGTCATTTCCAGAGAATAAAAGCTGGCGATTTGTAGATGCGACTTATGAGTTTATCGACAATTTAAATCCATTTGATGAGAACTTTCCAGAGAAAATAATCATCACTTCGCTCAATCAAAATTATTTAGATAATGACTTTGTAGCGATAAAAATTGGAGATGTAAATGGCACCGCAAACTTTACAAATGACAGCAGTGACGAAAGAACAGAAGAGGAGAGAAGCACGCTACCTATTTATACAGAAAATACGCGTTTAGAAGCGCAAAACGAATACAAGATTCCTTTTAAAGTAAAGGATTTTAAAAATATTTCGGGAATGCAGTTGAGTTTTGAATTTGATGCTAATGTATTGAATTTCAAAGAGATGCAAGTCGAAGACTTACCCGAAATGAATGCTCAAAACTTTGGTTTAACAAAGGTTGATGCTGGCTTAATAAATTTCAGTTGGGATACACATTTCGCATTTGAATTAGAAGAAAATGCAACTTTGTTCACGCTGATATTTACGGCAAATGAAGATGCAAATTTAGCAGATGTTTTTCATCTAAATAACGAGCGCATTCATGCCGAAGCTTATCGCGGAAATCCTCAAAGTAGAGTCGAAATGGAACTGTTAAACTTGGAATTAATTTTTGAAAATGCAGAGACACAAAACGCTCAATTATTTCAAAATTACCCAAATCCAACATCGGGAAAAACAACAGTAAGTTTTTACCTGCCAGGCGCAACAGGAACGACACTAAAAGTCCTTGATACTTATGGAAATATTCTCTGGCAAACAGAAAATAATTTCGGTCGCGGCATCCACGAAATCGAAGTCGATTTATCTAAAGGAAACTGGCAACCAGGCGTGTATTTTTACCGCTTAGAGAGCAAAGATTTTAGAGATATGACGAAGCGATTTATACTAATAAGAAATTAAAAAGTTGGTAGTTGGAGGTTGTTAGTTGTTAGTTGTTAGGCTTGCGTCTCATCAATTATGACTTGAAAACTACTAAACAAAAAAATAGAATCACGCAAAGGCGTGATAAAGATTAAATTCAAAATTAGGTTTTTTGGGATGGGTCGGTCTCCAACATTTTATATGAAGGAGACCACCTTTTTCTTTCCAGTACCGGGAACTTTAGTTCCCAAGGTCAAAACCCAAAATAGCAAAAAGAAAGATTTTTGCGAAAAAGAAACATACTCTGAGAAAGCGACCACCGACATTCATTTTACTTACACGAATCTATTCTTCTTTAACCGTTCAGCTTTAACACTATTTACAATTTACACACAACACACATACGGTTTTTAAAATGTATAATGTCAAATGAATAATGTCTAATTTAGGCTACATTCTTACAAATGTAACTTTTGATAATTAAACTTAATTCATTGGTTTTAAACAGATTACAATAAGATTTTCCATGAACATACGAGAGGAGATGTTAGATTTTAGACCTTAGATTTTAAATGTCTAAATTCAAAAAAAGCAAAACCTTTCAGGAAAATAAAAATTGATAAATCACAAAGGAAAAAGAAGTCCAGTGCAAATCAAAGCACTAAGACAGCCCCGAAGAAAGTTCCCCCAATAGGGGGTTAGGGGGCGAACAAGGACAATTCCAATTCCAACCGTATAAAAAACTCGGTCGTCGCTGAATGTTTGCCTTTTAAAAGTAAGGTGGCATTCGAAAATTCGGCGATTTGACTGGGCAAAATTCCTCTTCGACAAGGACATTTTGTACCAGCAAATCGACTGATGAAATTTTTTAAGATGTTAGATATTAGACCTTAGATTTTAGACTCTATGCGTCTTTGGACATCTCTGTTATTAATTTTAAAGCTGAACGTAATTTACACTTACACACACAATTTTTAGTTGACCGTATGACGGTTGACAGTTGACGGTACACAGGTTTTGTATGCTATTGGTATATCTTTATTTGAATGCAAAATGACACGCATTCAAACAGTCACAACTATGTCCATAAGTAACTAATAACACAATAACCAGTAACAAAATAACTAATAACCAAACCAAAAGAAACTTAGAAAAGTAGTTGATAATCAGGAGTATAGGCATAATCACGTGCGTCTAACAACTTCCAACCAACAACTACCAACTAAAAAGAAACATGACTTCGACCACATTCTTACACACTGTCGAAATATTTTTTTAAAACAAATTATTAAATTTTTCATCCCATGAGAAAACTTAGGTTTACACAAAGCCGCTTTAACACGGGAAATTCAAGCTTATTTCCAATGTTTAGCTTAATTGCGGCATTCTTTTTAAGCTTCGCCGTGAGCAACACAGCAAACGCGCAGTGTGCAATGACATGTAATGACGATGTCAATATCTCTTTATCTGGTCCTGACCAAAACTGTGAAGTTGTAATCACACCAGATATGGTATTAGAATCCCCAGAATCCTGTGTGGGTCCTTATACTATTATTTTAACAACACCAACGGGAGGCAACGTGCCAACTAGCCCAATGGTTAATGAAACGTACATCAATCAAATTTTGACTTATCAAGTCATTGATGGTGACTCTAACAACTCTTGTTGGGGACAAGTATTGATTGAAGACAAACTCGGACCGAGTATCGATTGTACTGACCGTACGGTTTACTGTGTTGAAGACACAAACCCAACGGGCGACATGATGCCAACTATCGAAGATTGTTCAGGTGGTATGAGTACTATGGCAGTTGACTATTTTGATAGTGTGATTGACGGTGCTTGTGGTGATAGCTACAGTGCTATTATCAATCGTACTTGGGTAGCATCTGACATGATGGGTAATGTGACTTCTTGTACACAAACAATCACGGTAGAGCGTGTTTCTTTGATTGATTTCACGCCAAGTTGTCCAGCAAACGTAACACTACAATGTAGCATGAACAACCCACCCGATACGGATCCTTCTAATACGGGTTACCCATTTTTCACGATTGACGGTATAGATTATGACATCGTGCCTGGCGCGGATAACTTCTGCGAATTGGCTTCCTCTTACGCTGATGAAACTTTTGATTTGTGTGGTGGCGGTACGAAAATTTTGCGTACCTGGACGGTGTATGATTGGTGTGTTTCTACGGACACTGACGAAAATCCTTACACTTGTATTCAAGTTATTCAAACCGAAGATAACGAAGCACCAGTTGTGGTTTGTCCTGCGACTATCGAAGCTAATACAGTAACATCTGCTTGTTTGTCAACGATTATTTTACCAGCACCATTGAGTGTAGAAGACGGATGTTCTTCTGTAGAAGTATTTGTTATCACTCCTCAAGGTATCAAGCAAGTTGGTGACCCAATCACTTTAAGTGTTGGTGTACACACCTTGACTTATGTAGCTACTGACCAGTGTGGTAATTCTTCTTCATGTACTGCAACAGTTAATGTAAATGACAATACAGCACCAGTTGCTGTTTGTGATGAGTTTACAATTGTAGCATTGACAGGTGACGGTTCAGCATTGATTTCAGCAATGGTTTTTGATGACGGTTCTGAAGATAACTGTGAAATTGACCGCTTTGAAGCGCGTCGCATGGGCTTAGATTGTGCAGGTAATGAAGATGTTTTCGATGAGTACGTTGAGTTTTGTTGTGAAGATACAGAAGAGAATGTAATGGTTGTATTCCGTGTCTTTGACCAGTATGACAACTATAATGAGTGTATGATTGAGGTTGAAGTTCAAGATAAATTAGACCCAAACATCGTATGTCCTCCAGACAAAACAATCGAATGTGAAGGTGCAAATATCAATATCAACGATTTGACTGAGCACGGCGAAGCAATCGGTACGGATAATTGTGAAACACCAGTTATTACAGAAGAATTAGATGATTTGCGTACGACTTGTGGTACAGGTATACTAAATCGTATTTTCACAGCAACAGACGGTGCTGGTCGTACAGCTGAATGTATTCAAACATTGACTATTTTTAATAGTAATCCATTTGATATCGCAACAGTTTCATGGCCTTCTGACTACGAAACATTTGAATGTGGTGCAAGTGTTGAACCTGAAGATTTACCACTAGAACCATTGAATTTCCGTCAACCAGTTTTCTCTTCAAATACCTGTGATTTGATCGCAGTAACTTATGAAGATACATACTTGCCAATTAACCCACCAGCATGTTACAAAATCTTACGTAAGTGGATAGTCATTGACTGGTGTCAATATGATCCTAATCAAGAAACTCCTAGTGGATACGGTGAGTGGACACAAATCATCAAAGTCTCTGATAATGAGGCTCCTGTCTTTGATTGTCCTGAAGAATTAGTAATCACTAGTCAAGAGCAAGATTGCGGTAGTGCACCAGTATCTTTCGCGCCTTTCATGGCACAAGACTGTAGCAATAACGTTGACTTTAGCTTCGAAATTGACTTAGATACAGACGGTAGTGTAGATGTATTTGGAAATGGAAATGACATCTCTGGAACTTACCCATTTGGTATGCACAACGTGAAAATTATTGCATCTGACGGATGTGGAAACGTTGGTGTTTGTGAATTCCCATTGACTATTTTGGACGGCAAAAAGCCAACGCCAATCTGTGTAAATGGTATCTCAATTGAATTGATGCCAATGGGAGAAGGTGGTATGATTGAAGTAGCTGCTGACCTTATGGATTACGGTAGCTTAGATAACTGTACAGAGCAAGAAGATTTAATATTAGAATTAAATCCATATATGTTCGATTGTAACGATGTTGGAACGAATGTTGTAACACTTACTGTGACTGACGAAGCAGGAAACAGCGATTACTGTGAAACATACATTATTGTCCAAGACAACATGAATTTATGTACAGACGGTGTTGGTGGAGACCAGACTATAGCTGGTGGAGTGATGAGTGAAGAAGGAAATGCAATGTCAGGAGTCAATGTCGCAATCAGCGGTAATGGACCAACTGCAAACCCCTCGCTTACCAACGAAGCAGGAGAATTTGAGTTCATTGAATTACAATCAGGATATGACTACACTGTTCAGCCAAGCATGAATGCTGACTTTATGAACGGTATCACAACTTTTGATTTAGTATTAATCAGAAGACACGTGTTAGGATTGGAACTTTTAGATAGTCCTTACAAAATGATAGCAGCAGATGCCAACAAATCATCCTCAGTTACGACTTCAGATGTTGTTGTTTTACGCCGCATGATTTTAGGATTAGATGAAGTTTTCCCGAATGATAATACTTCTTATCGTTTTGTAGATGCTAATTACAACTTCACAAACCCAGCTAACCCTTGGGAAGAAGGTTTCCCTGAAGTATACAGTATCAATAATCTTGAAGAAGATATGATGTCTGTAGATTTTACAGCGGTCAAAGTTGGTGATGTTAACGGTACTGCAATCTTCAACTTCAATCAAGAAGCGGACGAACGTAGTTCTGGTATCCTAAATATTGAAACAGACAACCGCATCTTAAATGCAGGTGAAGTGTACGAAGTGGCAATGCAAATGCCTGACTACGAGAATGTTATTGGTTACCAATTCGGATTAGAATTTGATACAGATGCATTAGAATTTGTCAATGTGACTCCAGAAGCAAACTCTGATATGACAGCAGCGAATTTTGGATTGAACAACACAGACAAAGGAATTATTTTAGTAAGTCGGGACAAGGCAGAAAACACACACAACACTAACACACTTTTCACTATCACTTTTAAAGCTAAGAACAACACAACACTTTTTGACGCAATCAACATCGACCGTGAGTCTCTAAATGCAGAGGCATACACATCAGGTGAGACGATTGAAATCATGGATTTAGAGTTGAATTTCAACGACGCTACGACAGCATTCGAGTTGTACCAAAATACACCGAACCCGTTCACAGCATCAACGAGCATCAACTTTAACTTACCAACAGCAGGTACGGCTACTTTGACAGTATTTGACCTAGACGGTAAGGTGTTAACCTCAGTAAAAGGTGACTTTGAGAAAGGTTACAATGCAATTGAAATCAACAAGTCAGACCTTAACGCAGCAGGTGTATTGCTTTACCAATTGGAAACAGCATCTCACACAGCAACGCGTAAAATGGTTGTGATTGATTAGAAAGATATTAGATGTTGGACTTTAGATTTTAGATAGGACATGAATTTGTCTAACATCTAAAGTCTAATATCTAACATCTAAAAGAAACGGGAGGACGCACTCCCCCCTAAGAATTGAGACAATGTGCGATTTCCCATTACACCGATTTAAGGTTTCTCAAAATCTGGTTTTTGGGATGACCTCCTCTGGCACTTCGGTGCTGGGGGGGGCTTTTTTTTTGCCTAAAATAGTAAGTTTGAAGCTAGATATGGAATAAGTTTTGCCTTTTACAAATAAAGATTATGACCTAAAAATCAGTTTTTATTCAAAACAAATTAAGAATTTACTAAATTTGTTCTTACAATCTTTAAAATACACCTACCTATTTTTATTAATGATTATTCGATAAAATTAATTTTCGCATGAACATCAAATATATTACCTTTTTCTTATCTCTTCTTTTTATCGTTTCCGCTTGTGGCGATGATAAAAAACAAGCTTCCTCTGAACCATTTAGAGGACAGGTATTTAAGCTGTTGCCAGAGAGTCAAACTAAGGTGAATTTTAATAATCAGATTAAGGAGACCGCTAAGTTTAATCATTTTTATTGGACTCACATGTACAATGGTGGGGGAGTTGGTATTGCTGATTTTAACGGAGACGGTTATCAAGATTTATACTTTAGTGGTAATTTAGTAGCAGATAAGTTATATTTTAATGAAGGTGGGATGAGCTTTAAGGATGTAACGACTGCATCTGGTATCATAGCGAATGATGGTTGGTCTCAGGGAGTATCCGTAGGCGATGTGAATGGAGACGGACACCCTGATATTTATGTTTGCCGTACTGGTCGGTCGACCAATGCTGCGGATAGAACAAATTTATTATATGTCAATAATGGCGACGGTACATTTTCTGAAAAAGCGAAGCAATATGGTTTGGCAGATGAAGGTTTTTCTATGCAAGCCAGTTTTTTCGATAAAGACAATGATGGTGATTTAGACCTTATCGTAGGAAATCAACCGCCAGATAAGAGATTAGAAAAGAATCCAGCTTTCAAAAGTCAAATGGGAATGAAATACACTTCTGACCATTTGTATGAAAATCGCGGCAACGGCACCTTCGTTGATGTAACAGAGTCGGCGGGTTTAAAAACATATTCTCACACTTTAAATGTTGTAGCCTCTGACATTAATGATGACGGCTGGGTTGATTTATACTTCTCTTGCGATTATGAAAAGCCAGATTATCTCTTCATAAATGATAAAGACGGGACTTTCACTGCAAAGACCAATGAGCAAATTGGGCACATTTCTAATTTTAGTATGGGAAGTGATGTTTCTGATTTTAATAATGACGGTTACAAAGATATTTTTACTGTTGATATGGCAGCAAATGACCATTATCGAAGTAAAACCAATATGGGCTCAATGAGACCAGCGCGTTTTTGGAATTATGTAGAAAAAGGCTGGCATTATCAATATATGTCAAATGCGATGCAAGTCAATAATGGTAATGGCTCTTTTAGTGAGGTCGCACATTTAGCAGGCTTAGCTAAGACTGATTGGTCTTGGGCTTGTTTATTTGCAGATTTTGATAATGATGGCAATAAAGACTTAGCAATAACTAACGGCATCCAAAGAGATATTAGAAATAATGACTTTATCGGGTACATTAAGGACATGAATAAACGTGGTGTGAAAGAGTTTAACCCAAAAGAATTAGTGGATAAAATTCCTTCTAATCCCGTTAAAAATTTCATCTACAAAAATAAAGGTGATTTGACTTTTGAAAATGTCACTGATGCTTGGGGCGCTGGACAGCCAGGATTTTCCAATGGAATGGCTTATGCTGATTTGGATAATGACGGAGACTTGGATTTAGTGATGAATAATGTGAGTGCGCCAGCGAGTATTTATGAAAATCAAATCAATGGCAGTAGCAATTATCTTCGTGTAAAATTAGAAGGAGAGCCAGGACGTGAATTAGCCTTAAATTCACAAGTGACAATAGAAGTTAATGGCGAGAAGCAAACACAAGAATTAACTCTAACTAGAGGTTACTTTTCTTCAGTAGAAAATATTTTGCACTTCGGATTAGGCAATAATTCGAAGATTGATAAAGTAACAATTGATTGGGCAAATGGAAAGCAATCTGTATTATCAAATGTAGAAGTTAATCAAGTATTGACTGTCAAAGAAAATTCCGCTCAAGGAAATACTAAGAAGGTACAAAGTACTGATGCACAGATGTTTGTCTCAAATGATGCAATCGATTTTCAACATAAAGAAAACGATTATGATGATTTTGAAAGAGAAATATTATTACCACATTTACAATCAGTTCAAGGTCCATTTATGACATCTGGTGATGTTAATGGTGATAAATTAGACGACATTTTCATAGGCGGTGCGGCAGGTCAAGCTGGCATCCTATACATTCAAAATGCAAATGGCTCGTTTACAAAAGCAGCTAAGCAAACTTGGTCTGTAGATGCCAAAAGTGAAGATGTAGGAAGTTTATTTTTTGATGCCGACGGCGATGGCGACCAAGACCTTTATGTTGTCAGTGGTGGTGGAGAACACAAAACTGGTTCTTCTTTCTTACGAGACCGCTTATACAAAAATGACGGTGCAGGAAACTTCTCAAAAGCCAGTAATGCAATACCAGTTTTAGCAGAAAATGGACAATGTGTCAAAGCGGCAGATATTGACGGAGATGGAGATTTGGATTTATTTGTTGGAGGTAGAGGAGAAGCTGGACGTTACCCTAAGCCCGCAAAAAGTTTCCTTCTACAAAATGACGGAAAAGGAAACTTTAAAGATATTACCAGTGCAAATGCGCCAGAGATGACTAATGCAGGGATGGTATCTGATGCTATTTTTACAGACTACGATGGTGATAAGGATTTGGATTTAATTGCAGTAGGAGAGTGGATGCCTATCACAATATTCACTAATGACAGTGGTGTTTTTAAGAAGTCAGTTGTAGAAAAGTCTGGTGGCTGGTGGTGGACGATAGCTGAGGGAGACTTCAACAAGGATGGTGCACCAGATTATATCGTCGGTAATATGGGAAAAAACCACAAGTATAAAGCCAATCCTGAACATCCTTTTACTGTCTTTGGAAATGATTTTGATGATAATGGAACGAATGATGTTGTTTTAGCGAATTACTCTGGGGATAAACTTTTACCTGTTCGTGGACGCGAGTGTACATCCGAGCAAATGCCTTTTGTAGCGGAAAAATTTCCAACTTACGATGGCTTTGCCAAAGCTACCATTGAGACAATTTATGAAGATAAATTAAAAGATGCTGTCAAATATGAGGTGCATGATTTTTACAGTATTTTATTAGAAAACAAGGCGGGTAGTCTCATTCCAAAAAAATTATCAAGTCGTGCACAGATTTCACCAATGCGTGCAGTAGAAATTATAGACATCAATGGTGACGGCAATCAAGATATTATTGCCTGTGGGAATCTTTACCAAGCCGAAGTAGAGACTGTTAGACATGATGCTGGCGTTGGTCTAGTGATGTTAGGTGATGGAAATGGTAATTTTTCTGAGTTAAGTACAAAAGATAGTGGCTTCTTTGCAAATGCAGATGCACGTGATATATTACGCGTGGAGGGTGCAAAGTCTATGATTTTTGTAGCAAATAATGATTGGAAAGTACAGGGGTTTGAGTTGAAGAAGTAAGCGAATTCTGCTTTAGGAATGCGAAAATAATAGATTCAGAATCTGAACTACTTCTTTTTCGCTTATTTTTCACTTAAAAAATGGTTATTTGCCCCGACAAACGCCCATTTTTAAGCCAAAACTAAACGAAAAAATAAGCGGCTCAGATTCTGAATCTATTAATCTCGCATTCCTTATATAAAAAGTAACCAAACAAAAAATATAAAATGAAAGATTTCCTTCTCAATACATTATTTA
>CAZQTE010000066.1:0-18063 GCA_964595615.1 uncultured Saprospiraceae bacterium | reverse complement strand
CATACCACAAATTGGGACGGTTATTTCATGCGTTTGGCATTTTTTGTATTAGATATTCCTTTGAAATTTACCATAAAAGATACTTGGACAAAATTTCCTATGGGATTGTTAATCAAACCATTAGGTGGACTGGGTATCAATAGGAGTGGAACAGCACAAGAGCGTGGTGCGAAGAGTTATGTAGAGCAAATGAAAGACTTTTTTAAGCAGAATAAGCGCATTGCTGTTGTTGTTACACCTGAGGGTTCCCGAAGTTACAATGAGAAGTGGAAGACTGGCTTTTACTATACCGCAATTGGAGCTGGAGTGCCAATTACTTTTGGTTACTTAGATTATAAAAAGAAACTGGCAGGAGTTGGGAATGTTGTTATTCATCCGACAGGTGACAAGGAGAAAGATTTAAAAGTTATGATGAATTTTTATAAAGATATCGCTCCTCTATATCCTGAGAAGTTTTCTGTTGACAAACGTTACATTTAAAAAAGTGATACGAATTCTCCGCACAGATAACGTTCATTATCATGGCATCATTCACGCGTTTGGGATGACTATTTTAGTGATTTTGCAAAAAGAATTTGGGCTTGAAATATCTAAGACGATTAGCGAAAATGAGTTGTTTTATGTGTTGTTTCATACGGGAATTCCTGCGGCATATCTCTTTTTCGCCATTTGGCAATATTGTGTAAATTCGGGTAAAAATACCATTCTCACGAACTTTCATTCGGGAGTGGTCATTTCTTTTATTCACCCTTTTGTTTATAATTTTTTTCGTAATTTATATCAGTTCCACGAAATTAACTTTTTAGGCGTTTCTGTGCGTTATATGGTATCATTAATGGTGATTAGCTTGCCTGTGGCGGCGGCGGTTTACTTGATTTACCAGCATTTTCATCCTGCTTATGAAGGGAAGGGGAGAAAGGATATTTTGGATGATGAATTTTAATTAATCCAGCCCACCTTCCTTTGCCAGTCTGCATATTCTTGATTTCTTTTCTCTAAATCTGTTGGTGACTGGTGGTTTTCTTCTTTGGCGTTCTTCCTAATAATTTCAGTTTGTTCTGCCAGTGTATTTAGACCGATAGATTTTCTTCTTTGATTGACTTTTTCTAAATCATCGAAAGGATTTGGGCTTAATAGACCATTGTTATCCCAATCAAATTGAGTCCCGTATAGTTGCACTCTATTTTCAAAAACGGCGATGCGGTCGGAAAGGTAAGCTAAGTAGATTTTGTTCGTTTTATCTTCAAAGGTAGCTTCTTCCAATAATTTTAAACACTTTTTCATAAAGGACGGCTGACCTATTGAGTGTTGGATGATTAACCAGGCGGCTTCGTTCGCTTCTTTTCCTACTTTTTTGACGGTTGGATAGCCAATTTTATCAATTATCTTGTCTAATATTTCCGCGTTTTTATTGTGTAAAGCTGCCATTTCATCATTATAGCCTTCGTTGAGTTGACCGCTTTCCATGAGTTGACTACGCAATTCTAAATCCGCTTCTTTTAATTCGATTATTTTTTGTGCAAAAGCTTTATAATTCATAATGTGTTGGTATCAATCACTTGAAAAGCTGGTAGCTCTGTGGTCTAATCGTTCATAAAGTGTTCTAAAACTAAATCAGGAACTTCTGTCTGCGGATAATGACCAACTCCTTTCAACTCAATCACCTCTCCATTTGGTACTTTCTCTTTAAATAAATTTACAATATTTTGCCCCGAAATCGGGTCTTCTACGCCATTAATCAACTTCAATGGAACAGGACATTCAGCTAGAGCTTTTTCCCAACGCACTTTCTTCTTTTCACGCTCATGTAGATAACGAATGACATAAGGCATAACTCTTCTGCCATTATTGTATTCAATCAATGACCAAAACTCATCAATCTCTTGTTCCGTCGCTTTTTTATCACCAAAAATATTGTTGAAAGTCCGACGAAGACTTGGCTTACCAATGAAACGATAGAAGAAAGGACCGACTGGACTCGCTAAGAATTTTTGAATAAATCGCGGATTATAACCTCCCTGTAGAATGCCACCATTCAAAAGTGTAACAGACAGAATATCAAGCATTTGTACTTGTTCTCTTTGACGCATGGTAAAACGAGCAATCATTTCTTGCACCACCGTATCTCCATAATCATGCGCCAAAATATGCGCTTTCTCAATACCATTTTTCTCTGCAAATACTTCCCATAAGTCCGCCTGGTCAGTCAAAGAGTATCCATAACTCTTAGGCTTATCAGAAAAGCCAAAACCAATCATATCTAAGGCGTAAATGGTATGTTTTTCGGCAAGTTTGTCCCATATTTTATGCCAATCCCAAGAGGCAGTCGGAAAGCCGTGGACGAGAAATAGGGGAGTACCACTACCTGCTTTTTTGTAGAAAATCTGATGACCCTTGTAGTTGAAATATTCACCAGAAGACTGCCATTGTTTTAAGGTCATTTTTGTTTGTTTATCAACGTACCGGACGCTTTAGCTTCCTCGGTCTGACCATGGAAGCTAAAGCGTCCGGTACGTTATATTTCCTGACTCAACTTAAATTTATCCTGCGTTACTTCTTCCACAGGACGATTCTCAATTTTACTTTCCAACCAAGAAATAATGTCCAAATAAAGGAATGCACGCCCTTCATATTGCTTTTCTCTAATCTTAACCAATTTATTTTTCAGACTGACAAATTCCTCATGCAGTTCTTCTCGTCTAACCCGCGATAATTTACGCACAAAACGGAAAATCTCCTTCTGAACCTCATGCAAATCCTCCATTTTTGCTAAGAAACGATAAACGGATTTAACTTGATATTCTACTAATTGGTCATTACCCATTTCAAAATGAGCAATCAAATTCAAGATACGCGCAAAAGACTGAATATCCCCACGATAATCAGGCGCTTTTTGATTAATAATTAGGTTGAGATAATCAATTGCTTCATCAAATTGACTTGCACCAAAGTGCATACAAGCCAGACGATAATTGAAAATCATAATCCGACGATTATCCCAGTTGAAAGGATTAGTTTTTAGAAGTTTTTTAAGTGGTCTGACATCCTCCAAGCCAGCGGTAAAAGTGCCCGCCATGAAATGCTTTTTGATGAGGTGAATATAGTGGAAGAGGGTATAAAGTCCTTCAATATTTTTGATTTGTTTGATATTAAACTCCTCTGGAAATGCCTCCAATTGGTCTAAAACCTCTACAAATTTATCATAATGAAGTAAATTGTGCAGCGCATTCAAAAGATTATGCAAACCTTTCAAATATAAGGCAGGCTGACGCGACTTCATGTCAGTATGCTCCTCAAATAAATCGACCCAACGCTGTGCGTAACGATAACAATTTAAGAAGTCTTGAGACATGTAGTGATACCAAACGTAAGACTGACACCAATGCAATTTTCCAAAGAAAGTCAAGTTGTCATAATCATGTTTTGGCAAGTTGGAATTGAAGAAATTCTTGATAAAGACGTAATCCTTTTCATCCCGTACATAACCCACTTTCAAGTACAAACCATATAGACGTAAAGAAAGATTAGAATATTCATTTTCAATCTGTAAATCCTTTAAATGGTCTGCAGATTCTTCGGTCACATCTTCCGCACGAGTTTCGAGACTGCGCGTAATGTATTGCCCCTCAATCATCTTTTCAAACTCCGTGATTTCATAAACCAATGCCTTTTGACGCGCCTCGACAGAGCGTTTTTTAACACGTTCTAGCACCTCTAAAGCTTGACGATATAATCCTTTGTTGTATAATACTTTAGCAAAATCAATACGTTCGCGATTGTCTATTTCTTCGTCATAATTCTTATTTAAAAGACGTAGCGAAATCAACAATTGCTTATATAAATGCGCCTTTAGATTAGACAATTGACGCTTTTTGATATCGGGAATAGTTTTGAGAATTCGTTCCTCATCATATTCTCCATTCTTCTCCATAAAGTCAAATAACTGAAGGAAAAGAATGTCTTCAGAAGCTTGATTTCTTCTAACAAACAGGCGAAAATGGCGCTTTTCACTCTTGGTCAAAGATTTGATAAGCTCTATGAGATAGTCCGTTGATTGCTTAGGCATAGTGATAGAGTTTGCTGGTGGTTACTGGTAAGGCTGTAAATATCAGTTGTCAAATAAACCGATAAGTCTGTATAAATGCTTAAAATACGACTTTCAATTTCACCTCTTTATCCTTCCTTTTTACGACAACCATTGTCTTGTCACCCTTATTAAACTTTGCTAAACCGTCCATGTAGTCGTAAATATCCTTCACTTCAATATCATCAATTTTGATAATAATATCGCCTTTTTCCATACCTGCAGCCTCTGCGGGGCGGTCAGAAAGTACGCCGTCTACGCGCATTCCTGTACCTTCATACACGTAATCTGGCATCACACCAAGGGTCACTTTAAACTTAGAAACCGTGCGACCTTCATTTTCGTCTTTCGTTTTAGTAAATTTAATTTTCTCTCCGCTATCCAAAGCAGAAATGACCGCATAAATGTGTTCTGAAATCTCGTAGATACCGTTGTAGTTTACGCGTTCAGAGTCATCCTCTGGTTTGTGATAATCCTCATGCTGACCAGAGAAATAATGTATGGCTGGAATGTCCTGTAGGTAAAAAGAGGTGTGGTCAGAGGGGCCGATGCCGCTATCCGTCGTTTTTACTTTGATGCCTCGCACATCTAATTTTCCAAAGATTTCTTTCCAGACAGGTGATGTTCCTGCGCCATTGATTGCCAATACTTTATCTTCATTTAGACGACCGACCATGTCTAAATTTATCATATAATTTATCGACTCTAATGGAATTGTTGGATTATTTGTAAAGTATTTTGAACCGTATAATCCCAACTCTTCGCCACTAAAAGCAATGAAAAGATAATTGTTGTTTTTCAAATCAGAACCTTTCAAAGCCTTTGCCAAGAGTAGGATAGAGGCGATACCACTAGCGTTATCATCTGCGCCATTATGAATTGCTGGTTCGCCCACATTTCGTGAACCAAACCGTCCGATGCCCAAATGGTCATAATGCCCTCCAATGACAACAGTATTCTTTGCTCCGTTGTCCAAATAAGCGACAATATTGCGACCTGTACGCGCTTCTTTTGCTTCTTCGTGTGGATTTGGTTTGAAGTTAAAATCGAACTCCTGTAAGTAACCATCTGTTCCTTTAGCTTCCAATCCTAAATCTTTGAAGCGAGAGATAATGTATTGTGCTGCCATTTTTTCGCCTGCTGTGCCTGTTTCACGCCCATTTAACAAGTCTGAAGCGAGATAGACGACATCTACACGCAAGTCTTGCAAGTCGCGTTCTTTGTCCTGCGCAAAGAGGAAAATGGGGGAGAGTAGGCTTAAAAAAAATATTAAAATATTTTTTTTAGTTGGTGGTTTGTGGTTGTTAGTTGGTAGATTAGTATGACTTAGAAATTCCATGTTTTTGATTTTATTTTTTGCAAATTTAAACTTGATAAGCGAAAAACTGCTTTATTTGTTGTGAAATCTTGTAAAACTCCGTAACTCACCCGTAACTCAGCTTTCCAAGCTGAGCAGCACTTGATACTTCTCAGCTTGGAAAGCTGAGTTACGGGAACAAATAAAATTTGGTCTAAAATGATAAGAAAAGCAACAAAAAATGATTTGCCAGCGATATATGGTTTGGTGCGCGAATTGGCGATTTACGAGAAGTCTGAAGACGCGCTGACGGCGACTTTGGAGGATTATGAAAAAGATTTTGCTGCGGGCGTTTTTGAGGCTTTAGTTTTGGAAGAAAATGGCGAAATTCGTGGCATGACGCTGTACTATATGACATATTCGACTTGGAAAGGAAAAATGCTGTATTTAGAGGATTTTTGCGTCTCTGAGCGCTACAGACGATTTGGCTACGGGCAACAGCTGTTTGACGCCTTTCTAGAGGTTGCTAAAGAAAAGGAGTGTCGTCTGGTGCGCTGGCAGGTTTTAGATTGGAATGAGCCTGCGGTAAATTTCTATAAAAAGAATGGCGCGACAATCGAAGATTTCTGGTGGACGTGCAAGATTATTTTTTGACGCGATTTTCAGGGCTTAGGGATTTTTGTGGAAAATGTTTAAAAGTGGTATTTTTGAGTTATAATTTATGTTATGTTAAGTAAGGTTGTGAAAATCGAACAAAACATACATTTCTAAGCATTTTTCATAAATAATCTCGCCCTGCTGCGGTCTTGCAGCTTGAATATTTTCATGTAGTTTATCGAAACTTTTTTCTGGGAGAGATATGCCATATTTTCAAAACATAGCATATCTGCGGGAATTGGCTTCTGTAACTCCCCTATTCAAAAACAAAACTAAAAATTAGTAATGAAAAAAATATTCTTAAATAAATACTGTCTGTGGCTCATTCTTGCCATACCGCTCATTGGGATGATAATTGGTGTTTCTAATGGTCGTGCGGATTATGATAATCTCATGCACGCCACAGGCGAATTTGCAGGCAGATTTTTAATTGTGAGCCTTGTAGCGACGCCGCTAATTTTAATGTTTCCTAATGGAAAAGTTTCTCACTGGCTGGTACGTAATCGGCGTTATTTTGGCGTGGCAGCATTTGGCTATACCCTATTGCACACCATCTTTTATCTCTATGAAAATTCATTTGGACAAGTGATGTCTGAATTCACGCAAATCGGTCTATTGACCGCCTGGATTGCCTTTTTTATCTTCGTTCCAATGGCTATTACAAGCAATGATTATTGTGTACGCAAAATGGGTGCTTCTTGGAAAAAATTGCAACGTTGGGTGTATTTGGCGGCGCTGATGACCTTTACGCATTGGGCATTTATTCACATGAATTGGAAGCCAGCAGTCGTACATTTTTTGCCTGTTTTGTTGCTTCAGATTTATCGTCTTTACAAAACTTATAATCCTAAACTTACTTGATTTTGAAAGTTGTTGATTGCATAATGTGTTGTCATTCAAAATTCATCATTCAAAATTCAAAATTAAATGCGAATATTCCTCACAGGCTTCATGGGCAGCGGAAAAAGTTATACTGGCAAGCGATTAGCGGACTTGTCAGGACTCCCCTATTTTGATTTGGATGCTGAAATTGAATCTGGCGAGCAAATGACGATTTCAGATATTTTTGCGCAAAATGGCGAGGCGCACTTCCGTAACTTAGAGCGTAAATATCTGGAGCAAATTATTCTACAGCATTCTCACGCGATAGTCAGTACAGGCGGCGGAACGCCTTGTTTTTCGGGAAATGCAGAATATATGCTGCAAAACGGAATGGTAGTCTTTTTTGATACTAATTATGAAGTTTTAGCGGAAAGGCTACATAAAGAGTCAGAACATCGTCCTTTATTGAACGGAAAGTCGATTTTGGAGTTAAAAGACTTTATTACACAAAAAATTGAGCAGCGTCTCCCCTATTATTATCAATGTCATGTGATTTATGAACAGCGGGAAAATGATATGGATATTGCGGGAGAATTGTATCGAGCGATGTCGCAATTGGTTGGGCATTAAGTGAAGTACGATTTACGAGATGCGATACGTTAACCGTTGACAATCAGTTTTTTAGAATATTTTCATAATATGGAGCAAATTAATATTACAAGAGTTATCGGTGCTCTTATTGTTGTCATTATCATGATTTCGATAGGTCGGAAAGTGGACAAGAATATGGAAATCCGAGAACGCGAAGCCATAGTTTATAATTCAGATTTGATGATTGAAAATGTACAGCTGGCGGTTTATTCCGAGATGCGCAATTGGATTTTATTTGAAAATGGGACTTATGTGGTGGTAGAAGAAGAAATAACGGAAGAACGAATTAGGAAGATTGGTATGGCGCAAATGAAAGCAGCACGCACTTCAAGAGAGGATGATATTTCCGATTTTCTGGTAACAAAATTACCAAAAGTAGACGGCTGGTCAGTTAATCGAAATGCGGACGGAATGTACACTTATGTCTATCTTTCGGAACTCGGGGAAAATCCTCCTCAGTTGGAAATTGCGAAATTGGGGAAGGAAAAACGAGATAAGGATGCGGAGGATTTGCAGGTGATTTGCATTAGCGCGAATGGGGAGATTATTGTTTTATAGCAGCGTCGGACAATTCAATCGAGTAAAATGAAGTGAAATCAAATGTCCCCAAACTATTAAGATAATACGAGTGTCTGACGCTTGTAAAAGTTACCTTACACGTCACAGGCATCAGACACTACTCTTCACAAAATCCACGTTTTAATCCTCATTTTTACCACCTTTTCGACCTTCAAGTGTCCGACGCCACACGGAAATAGATGCACAAAGACGTTCGGCAAAGAAGTGAACTCACCACACCATTATACAATAGACATTCGACATTTAAAAAATGTAACTTTTTTGAATAAATATCACCGAATTCCTTCACTCATCCGCTAATTTTTCTAATTTTACGGCACTAAACTACTAACTAACATAACAAAGAGAATGAATAGTGTTGTAACTCAACGTTTTATTAAGTGTCACAACAAATTGCGGGAAGACGCGGTTGTGCGTTCGAGTCGTCAATTTGCGATGACTTTAGATTATTTGCCACAAAGTTTAAGCGAAATACTGAAAGGTCGTCGTGATGTCACGATTGAATTATTGCGTAAAGCTGTTGAAAAATATAAGATAAATCCTGTCTATATCTACACGGGTGAAGGTCCGATGTTTATGACGGAAGAAGACCATAAATCCTTCCGCGTTTTGACGATTGTCACTAATGCTTCGGACGATGAGCGCATTGTACACGTACCGACACCCGCGCAAGCAGGTTATGCGAGTGATAGTGTGGATGCGACTTTTATCCAAGATTTGCCTTCCTTTACTTTGCCAGATTATAAATATAAAGTGGGCACACACCGTTCGTTTGATGTGTCAGGCGATAGCATGGAACCTACTCTTTTTGAAGGGGATAAAGTGATTTGTAGCTTTTTAGAGCCGACACTTTGGGAGACGGCGATGAAAGACGGTTATGTTTATGTCATTGTGACGCGCGGAGACATTCAGATGCGTCGGGTGACCAATCATTTAAAAGAGGAAAAATACATTGAATTGCACTCTGACAATGAGTATTACGAGGACGGCAGAGTAAAATTGGGCGAAATCAAAGAAATCTGGTACGTCCGCGCCAAAATTAGCCCGTTCCTCCCCTCTCCACGCAATATCCAAAATCTATTGCGCCAAGAAGTTCGCGAACTCAAAGCGGCACTCATGGAACAAACAAAATCCATCAGCAAATTATCTGACATGATGGAAAATCAACAAAACAAGGATGAAAATCCTCCAAACCAATGAAGGATGAAGGCTTTTACAATTAAAGGAACAGTAAAGAAAATTGATTTAGGAATGGGATTTTGGGGAATAGTCACCAAAGATGGTAAAGAGTATCGTCCTATTAATCTTGCGCCTGCTATGGCTCGCGAAGGGTTGAAAGTTTCTTTTCAAGTTGTCCCAGTGGAAGAAGATATGGGGATGTTTATGTGGGGAGAGACGGTGGAAATTGTTTAAAATGTGGTATGACCCCCTAACCCCCATTTGGGGGAACACTCTCTGAGCTTAATTTTTACAATAATTCTTAAATTATATTTTTCAATTGAAATTCTTAAATGAAGAATTGTAGAAAAATTAAACTCGAAGAAAGTTCCCCCAAATGGGGGTTAGGGGGTCTTATTCTCGCATTCAAAAAAAGAAGAATAATTCAAAAATGCGTAATCCAAATACCGACCCAGAAAGTATCGATCCAGAGGAAATGAAGGCAGAACAAGTACTTCGTCCTCAGGAGCTCAAAGATTTTAGCGGTCAACCTAAGATAGTTGAAAATCTAAAAATATTTATTCAAGCTGCCAACCAACGTGGGGAAGCATTAGACCATGTTTTGTTGCATGGGCCTCCAGGATTGGGGAAGACTACCCTATCGCATATTGTGGCGAATGAGTTGAATGCGGACATGAAAATGACCTCTGGTCCTGTCTTGGAAAAGCCTGGAGACTTAGCGGGCTTGTTGACCAATTTGGAAGACGGCGATGTGCTGTTTATTGATGAAATTCACCGTTTGAATACCGTGGTCGAAGAGTATTTGTACTCGGCTATGGAGGATTATCGGATTGACATCATGATAGATAGTGGACCGAATGCGCGTTCTATTCAGATTGCTTTGAATCCTTTTACCCTCGTGGGTGCGACGACCCGTATGGGCTTGCTAACAGCGCCGATGCGGGCACGTTTTGGGATTAATTGTCATTTAGATTATTATGATGTGGCGACTTTGAACTCGATAATCAAACGCTCCGCGAAGATATTAGAAGTACCAATCAAGGAGCAAGGTTCTCTGGAAATCGCGCGTAGAAGCCGTGGTACGCCGCGTATTGCGAATGCATTGCTGCGCCGTATCCGTGATTTTGCACAGATAAAAGGAAATGGAACGATTGACCAAGAAATCGCTAAATACGGTCTCGAAGCCTTGAATGTGGACAGCAGTGGTTTGGATGAAATGGACAACAAGATTTTGAGTACGATTATCCATAAGTTTAAAGGTGGTCCTGTTGGTTTGACGACTATCGCTACGGCGGTGGCTGAGGAAGCGGGGACTATTGAGGAGGTGCATGAGCCGTTTTTGATTATGGAAGGTTATATTATGCGGACGCCGCGTGGTCGGGAGGCTACGGAGAAGGCTTATAAGCATATTGGGGTTGTGCCGCCGGGGCGGGTTGGAACTTTGTTTGAGTAGGGATTTTTAAATTCAAATGCAAGATTCAAATTCAAATGCAAGGGCGCGCGAAGTATCACGTCCGTTCTACGGTGTGTTTTATCTAAACTTTAAAAATGCTAAAAGCAATAACAAATACTGAAAGAAGTAATTTTCCATTAGATTATACTTTGCAGGGGGATTTGATTTATTATCGAACGGTTAAGGAGCATGTTTCAACTGTTTTCAGCTACAACTATAAAACTTATGAAAGAAAAGAATTATTCAAATTAGATGATAAGATTTATTTTTTAAGAAGTCAAGGACAAAAACTTTTCATATTCACCTCTTCCTCTAAATTGTATATTTATGAAAATAAAAGATTATCTACAACAAGCATACTGTATGATGATTTTACATTTTTTTCTTTTTTTGATAAATCAAATAAAAAATTAGCACCTTTTAAAAACAAAAAACAAGATAAAAGTGGATTGTTTGATGTAGAGAATATGCGAGTATTGTGGGAAAATAATGGTAAAAATTTAGGTATCATTAGGGATAATATGTTTTTTTCTTTGGACAATAAAACATGTCGTCGCTTAAATATAAGTAGTGGTGACATAATGTGGGAAGTTGAAGCTGAACGAATTCATACAGTAAGTTCAATTTATCCAATAAAAACAGGAAAATGGTTCTTTATGATTGTTGCAACAACAGACGACGCTATAATCTTATCCACACAGAAACCGATGTTATGCTCTATTAATAAAAATACTGGAAAAATCAATTGGATGTCAGATACTATAACTCAAAAGCATTCTTATAACAAACATCATATTTTTCCTGTTAGTCCTCGCTCTTTTGCTGTTACACCTGACAAAAAAGAACTCGTTACGATACATAATGGAATTTATTCTGCAATAGATATTGAGACAGGTAGGCATAATGAAATGATGAGAGTAATGTCAGTAAGAGAAAAATCTAATGAAAATGCTCATGGAGGAACAGGTCTAACCAAATGCTGGAAAAACAAAGTTATCTTTCACGGAGGTAGAGGTATTTGCGTATTTGACAGAGATAAAAAGGAAATTATTGAAACGCATCTTTTACCAGAAGGAGAAATTACTAATAGTGTCTCAACTGCTCAAATACATAATGGACATTACATGTTAAATAGTATTTCGGGAAGAGTTTTTGTCTTTGAATTAACTGACGAGTAAGCTCTTTTTGATAGTGTCGTTCGCTAAAATTTGCAATTTTACGCGCAGTCTCGCGCCAATTTACAATTGGCATAGCTGCACACAGTACACGAAAATTAAATTACAAATACTAACGAACAAACTTACTTAACTCCAAAACTTATCAGGCTGTATAAAGAAAACAGTATCAATAAAATACAGTAAACCATTGTTAGTTAGAACATTTTCATCATGAAGGTCTTCTATGATTATTCCAAGTTCTGGAGACTTATAATCATTACGTCTATTATTATGAAATCCATTTTCAGCCATGAAGTTCTTAACTTTCTCCAAATCTGTTAGGCTATCTGCTTTCACATAGGACTGTTGCACTACAGCATAAATCACATCGTTGGACAAATGGAAACCTAACAACTTGTAAGCAGTATCTGAAAAGAAATAATTGTGAAGTAACAGGTTATAGAAATAATCCTCCCAAGAAGCATAGTAAATAGCATCATTCAATTTGATAACATAGTTTTCTCCTTGAATGTAAACTTTTTGTTCTGCTCCACTTGAAACAAAATCTTCTTCTGAAATATCTTGCAAAAATAGGTCATTAGCTCTCGCGAACTCCATCAATCTCGCTGTTTCTTGTGCTTTGTTTTCGTGTTTTTCTTTAGCCATTGGGCCTGCGCTCTCGCCTCTTCTAAGGTGATTGGCGACTGTTTGGATAAGTGCATCATAGCTCGCGCCGCTCTTTCCCGAAATGAGATTTTGTAATTCATATTTTAATTGTTTTATTTCCATTTTTAATGAAGATAGATAAAATTAAGGAAAATAGCAAGTGTATTATAAACGGTCTAATCCATTCTCTTCCAACAGCCTCTCAAACTCTAAATTACCTTCCCAACCCTCACTTTCTCTCATGGCAATTAGCAAGTATTTCTTTGCTTCTTCTAATGATTTCGCTTCTCCTTGAACTGTAGCTTGTTTCCACGGTCTTTTCCTTTCTGGTAATAGATATTCAAAATAGTATTCATCCATTCCTCCATTATATACAATTACAAACCAATCCGAATTGGAATTATCTGAATTTTGGATGACTAATCGATTTAAAGAAGTTAAGCCCCACAGCTGCGTTTCTTGAAAAATTTGATTAATCAAACCTAAGAACGGAAGCATTCTCTTTGCTATTTTTTTATCAAATCGTTGATAAAATTCTTCTAGACTTATATTTCCTTGTTCTGAGTTTCTGCGGATGGGCATATATGGTAAGATTTTACTCAGTTATTTGATTGAAATAACTATTTCTTTTCCTCCTTATCAATTATTTCGATTTTAACTTCAATAACACCCTTATCAATCATACTCAATTTTTCTGCGGCAGCTCCAGAAAGGTCAATAATACGACCAGCAATATAAGGTCCTCTATCGTTAATTCTTACAATCACAGAATCCATTGTTTCTAAATTCCATACTTTTACATAGGTTCCAAATGGTAGCGTTTTATGTGCAGCAGTTAATTTAGTATCATCATATTTTTCGTAGGAGGCAGTTATTCTACCTTCCCATGCCTTTCTATCGTAATAACTCGCACCTCCTTCTTTACGCAACAGTTCAAGAGAATTTGAAGTTTGATAATTAAATTTTGTAGGGTTCGTTTCTCTCGATTGTTTTTTCAATTTATTTGGGCTACCAATAGTTATCGTAAAATTCCCAAATAACAGCAAACAAGTAACCGAAATAATAGCAATTGCCCATAAAACTGTTTTAGCAATTAACTCAGGAGATGCGCTTTTGTTATTCTCTTCTTGCATTTTTTGAAATTTTAGGTTTTAGATTGAACTTAAATCTTGCATTTGAATTTAAACAACCACCTCCCCATACAAATCATACTCCTCCGCATCAATAATCTTCACATCCGCAAAATCCCCAATCCGCACATAATTATCCTTCGCGCTCACCAATACCTCATTATCCACCTCCACCGAATCGCCTTCCGTACGACCGATGAAAAATTCACTCTCTTTTCTATCAAAAAGGACGCGGAAAGTCTTGCCGATTTTCGCTTGATTTTTCTCTAAAGAAATCTCGCGTTGGATATCCATGAGACGGTTGGCGCGGTCTGCTTTTACCTCGGCTGGCACATCATCTACGACATCATAGGCGATAGTATTTTCTTCATGGGAATATTGGAAAACACCCAAGCGGTCAAAGCGCATTTCTTGTACAAAATCACACAAATCTTGAAATTCTTCCTCCGTCTCTCCAGGGTAACCGACCAACATCGTCGTACGCATCGTGATACCTGGCACTTTTTCACGCGCCAATTTGACCAAAGCAGTCGTTTCTTCACGTGTCACCTGACGGCGCATACGCTCCAAAACGGCATTATTCGCGTGCTGCAAAGGCATATCTAAGTAATTACAAACCTCTTTGCGCGCCGCAATGGCATCAAATATCTCTTCTGGAAATTTACTCGGATATGCATAATGCAAACGAATCCACTCAATACCTTCCACATCTGCCAAGGCATGCAAAAGACGCGGCAATTCTCGTTTTTTATAAATATCCAAACCGTAATAAGTCAACTCTTGCGCAATCAACATGACCTCTTTCACACCCATACGAGCCAAGTTTGCCGCTTCCTTCACCAAGTCTTCAATCGTACGCGAAACGTGCTTACCGCGCATCAAAGGAATGGCACAGAAAGAACAAGTCCGATTGCAGCCTTCCGAAATCTTCAAATAAGCATAGTGTTGTGGTGTCATCGGAATGCGCTCCCCTATCAAATCATGCTTGTAATCCACATCAAATTTCGCCAACAATCCTGGCAACTCTAATGTCCCAAACCAAGCATCCACCTCTGGTATTTGCTCTTCCAAATCATCCTTATATCGCTGCGTCAAACAACCCGTCGCATACAATTTATCAATGCGCCCTTCTTGTTTCAAATCCGCATATTCCAAAATCGTATTGATACTCTCTTCCTTCGCCAAATCAATAAATCCACAGGTATTCACGACAATAATATTCGCTTCCTCATTGCTATCATGCACCACGTCGATATCGTTTCCCTTCAACTGCGTGATGAGATTTTCGCTATCTACCAAGTTTTTCGAGCAACCCAGCGTGATTACGTTTACTTTATCTTCTTTTAATGTCTTCGTCTTCATAATATAGTTGACAGTTGTTAGTTGATAGTTGTTGGTCTGCTTTTGCCTGCGAGAACTATCGAACCTATGCTCTTTTTCGTGTAATTTGAGCGCAAAAGTACGTTATTTAGTTGGTTCCCCTCCTTTGTCGGGGTGACAAATTATTGTTTGTGAGTTGGTTTATTATGTTGATTGGTGGATTGTGTTAAATTTGTTGCAGAAACACCTTCTGAATTCTATTAAAAAACTAAATAAAAATAAAATGAAAGATAATATATTAGATAGCTTGGAACCTAAAATTGAAAGCTATAAGCCCTTTAAGTTTCAGATTATTGAATTCGTTTTAATTGGATTTTTCTGCATTGTCTTTTTTCTTAAATCAAGGTCAATAATTCCAGCAGGAGGAAGTTTCTTTTTATTCTATTGTTTAGCAATTACTCTTTATTCATTTGTAAGAATATTTTTTGAGTTTAAAAACAAGCTCATTACAAAGGCAGGAGTTGTTTTAAAAATTGTTTTAGCTATAAATGCCTTTGTTATTTTTATTGGATTTTTATTTGAAATAATGGGTTGGGCGGATGCAAATCTAATGCTTACCATTTCTTTACTTTCATTAGCCATTCCTTACGGTATTTATGCATTAACTCTAAAAGACATGTCAATGCAATTAAAAAGAATTTTATTCTTCAATGCATTTTTCGTGGGCGTATTGACAATTGGAATATTGTTTAGATTGGAAGATTGGGTCAATGGGCAATCCTTAGTTATAATTGGGTTTATCTTGACTCTTCCGACGCTTATCTTGCTTTTAACAAAACTGGGAAAAGATGCTTCCGCCAAAGAAAAATATCATGCTATCAATTATATCGCACGGTCAATTCTGATTTTATTTTGGGGATTATTTTTCCTAATCTAAAACGCACTACTCAGAGTCACTGTTCGTCAACCTGTGTACTCGTTCGTTAGCATTTGATTTATAATATGCCTATGCAACGAGGATATATCAATTACAAATTGATTGATTTATTGTATTAAATTTGCTGCTCTTGCTTGTTCGCCCCCTAACCCCCAGAATGGGGGAACTTTCGTTGTGGTTAATTTTAGTTTTGTAAATGGTAATTTTCGTTCTCCGATATGAAAAGAAATTTGATTATTTATAAAATCAGACTTAGCCCTGAAAAAAGTTCCCCCATTCTGGGGGTTAGGGGGTAAACAAGCCAAAGCAGCAACAACAAAACAAAATGCCAACATACAAAAAAATAGGTTTCCTCCTCGGACCAATCCTCTTCCTCGTCATCCTAAACTTCCCTTTCACCTTAGTCAATCCCGTCGCCCACAAAGTCATCGCAGGCGCGACTTGGATGATAATCTGGTGGCTATCAGAGGCGGTTTCAATCTCCGTCACTGCATTGATACCTTTAGCGATATTTCCCTTATTAGGAATTGCGGACATCAAGGAAATTGCAGCCAACTATGCCAATCCCATTGTCTTTCTCTTCTTAGGAGGATTTGTCATTGCTTTGGCTTTAGAAAAAGTAGAATTGCACAAGCGTATTGCCTTGAATATCATACGGTTAACGGGCACGAATGCGAACGGCGTCGTCTTAGGATTTATGTTGGCGACGGCGCTGATGTCGATGTGGATTAGCAATACGGCGAGTACGGTGGTGATGCTGCCGATAGCTGCTTCGGTAATAAAGTTATTGATTGATGATGCGGACGGATTTACGAAAAATGATAAAAATTTTGCTTTGAGTATTATGTTGGGGATTGCTTTTGCTGCGAATATCGGAGGGACGGCGACAATAATCGGAACGCCTCCTAATACTGTTATGGTGGGTTATTTGGCGGAAAATCATGGGATTGAAATTGGATTTTTGAATTGGATGATGCTGGGTATTCCTTTTGCGATGATAATGTTGATTATTTGTTATTTTGTTTTAGTAAAATGGTTTTATCCTAATAATTTGGGGCAGTTGAAAGCCTCTGATGAGGTGATATTGAATGAGATTGAAAAATTAGGAAAGATGTCAAAAGGAGAAAAAGTGGTTTCTTTTATCTTCCTCCTGACGGCTGCTGCATGGATTTTGAGACAATCTTTAAATAGCTGGTTTCCTGATTTAAATCTCTCTGATGCGGGGATTAGTATGCTGGGTGCACTCGCAATGTTTGTCGCACCTTTAGATTTTAAGAAGGGAAATTTTACTTTAGACTGGGCAGATACGCGCAATTTGCCTTGGGGTATTCTTATTCTTTTTGGAGGTGGATTAGCATTGGCAGGTGCATTGAAATCTGCAGGGATGATTGATTTGATTGGTAATACAATTGCGGAATATCAAAATATTAGCATTTTTATGATAACACTGGCTTTGATTACTGTAATGCTTTTCATGACAGAATTAATGTCAAATGTTGCTTTGACAACAGTATTTGTTCCTGTGGTGGCGGGTATTGCGATTGGATTAGATGTGCCGATTTTGTTAATGGTTATTCCTGTGACTTTGGCCGCCAGTTGTGCATTTATGTTACCTATGGCGACACCGCCAAATGCGATTGTTTTTGCAAGTGGATATATCAAAGTACATGAAATGGCTAGAGTGGGAATTGTCTTGAATTTAATTGCAGTAAGCTTGCTTATTTTGTTAAGTTATACGGTATTACCGAGTATATTTTAAGATTTGGTAGATAACTCAGTTTACAAAAGCGAGGGCAAACAATTCCTTAGAAAAGTTGCCCTCAAATAACCCCAAAAAACTAATCTTGGAAAGTTTTAGAGAAAACAGACCAACTAGCCTGTTGTCAAATATACACTACATTAATCACCAACAAATACAAAGATGAGAAGTCTTCAAAGATTATCTGAAACGAAAACGAATTTAATTTACCAGTATCGGAACTGTATTTTTTTTTGCTAAAAATATTTTTTTCAGTAAATGTAATCTTCTTATTTTCAAGCAGTTAGGATTTTTTTGAAGAAAAAAATAAAAAAATCCTATTCTAGACTGAACATCTACAGTGTAAATGCTTTTAATCAATACAAACATTCA
>CAZQTE010000065.1:11874-18292 GCA_964595615.1 uncultured Saprospiraceae bacterium | reverse complement strand
CTGTACGTTGGCGAATGTGACCGCAGCACTTACCAATATTGGTAATGTAACGGGTAACCCCGTCGGAGGTGGCACAGCAGTGACGGATACGGATGATACAGAAGTGACCGTAACGATGCCAGCTATCACAATAGATAAAGACGATGCAGACAATACTGATGATACACAAATGGTGAATCCAGGAGGTACAGCAACATTTACGATTACGGTAACGAATACTGGAGATGTTGACTTAGAAAATGTGGCAGTAACCGACCCGCTTGCGCCAAATTGTGATATGGTGATTGGAAATTTAGCGGTAGGCGCATCAACAAACTACACATGTACTTCCGCCAATGTGATGACTGCATTTATAAATACAGCAGATGTCACAGGAGACCCAGTTGGCGGCGGTACAACAGTGACCGATACTGATGATACACAAGTGACTTTGAATATGCCAAGTATTTCTATTATCAAAGACGACGCGGATGATAGTGATGATACACAGGCTGTAAGTCCAAATGGTACGGCAACTTTTACCATTACAGTAATGAACACTGGGAATACTGATTTGGAAAATGTAGTTGTAACTGACCCAATGTCACCAGCTTGTGATATGGTAATCGGAAATTTAGCGATTGGAGCAACCGTAAATTATACTTGCATGATTGATAATGTCACGACGGCATTTACCAATACGGCGAGTGTCACAGGTGACCCTGTTGGGGGTGGAACGATGGTGATGGATACAGATGATACCGAAGTAACGATTGCTAATCCAGATATTTCAGTTGTAAAAGATGATGCAGACAATAGCGACGATACGCAGATTGTTGCGCCAGATGGTACAGCAACGTTTACGATTACGGTAACGAATACTGGTGATATTGATTTGGTCAATGTCGTAGTGACGGACCCGCTTGCGCCTAATTGCGACAACACAATCAGTAACTTAGCCGTTGGTCAAATTGTTACTTATACTTGTACACTTGATAATGTAACGGCAAGTTTCACCAATACCGTAGATGTAGTCGGTACGCCAGATGACGGTGGTGATAATGTAATGGACACGGATGATTCAGAAGTCGTTCAACCTAATTTAACAGCCGATAAAACGTCCACCTTTGTAGATGCGAATGCAGACAATCAATTGAATCCAGGTGAGCAAGTTGATTATACCATTGTTTTAACCAATAGCGGTGACGGCGATGCATTAGCTGTAATGTTTAGCGACATGATTCCAACTGGGACAACATATGTTCCAGCTACTTTAATGACTTCGCAAGGGACGGTTGACGATAGTGGTGACCCATTGACAGGCGATTTAGGTATTGTCGCAGCAAATGGAGGAACGGTAACGATTACCTTTTCGGTAACGGTTAACGACCCATTCAATAATCCATCAGGGGCGATTGAAAACCAAGGTGTTTTCACTTCGACCAACCATCCGGATACACCAACAGATGATCCAATAGTGCCAACCAATGACCCAACAGACCCGGGTGATCCAGGTGACCCAACAGTTAATCCAGTTGCTCAACCATTTTTGTTATCGACTAAAACATCCGACTTTGATGATGCAAATATGGACGGCATACTGAACCCAACAGAGCAGTTAAATTATACGATAGTTTTAACGAATAGCGGTCCAGGTGATGCACTTAATGTGACATTTTCTGATATGATTCCAGTAGGGGTTACCTATGTAGCAGGGACATTAATGACTTCACAAGGGACGGTTGACGATAGTGGTGACCCATTGACGGGTATTTTAGGAACAGTACCAGCAAATGGAGGTTCGGTGACTATTACTTTTTCGGTAACTGTGAATAATCCATTTACCAATGATCCAGCAATCATCGAAAATCAAGCAACATTCTCTTCGGATAATCACCCGATAGTCACTTCGGATGACCCGACTGATCCGACCAACAATCCAGCTAATCCAGGAGATCCAGTTGACCCGACACTTGATCCAGTAGGTACACAGATAATTGTAGTAAGCGATCCTTGTAATTGTTTGGATAATGAATCTGAGGTAGGTGACGACGGACAGTTTTCAGAAGTCATTACACTCATGGGACCTGCCAATCAAACCTGGACTATTCTGAGTGTAGATGGTTTATTCTCTGCAACGAGTCCTGCGCCACCAGCTGCACCAGTACCATATTCTGCCAACTTCCAATTGACGGAAACCTCTCCAGGAACTTATGTCTTGGAAGGGATTCACGTAGATGCAGTTGGTTTTACGGTGACTTTAACTGATGGAATTAATGTGATAACTGTCCCGGATGTAGGTCGAAATACTTGTTTTTATCCAGAAGGAGCATTGCTTGGTTTGGCATCATCTTACTGTGCAGATGACCTTGCAACAGCGGCAGTAACGGCAAATTTGACGGGTAACCCTACAGGTACGATTACTAATTTTGAAATTGTTGGCGAAACAGATTTTACCGTTAATGGTAATACGCTATCTTTTGTACCAAGTGATTTAGCAGCAGGTACTTATACTGTGCGTTATGAATTTGATGCAGAAGATGCGACGGTAAACGACCCAACTGATCCAGGCTGTATGATTTTATTGGAAGAAACCTTTATCGTTGATGAAGAATTAATGATTCTGTGTCGACCGCCAGTAAGTATCGCTGCAGAAGAAAATTGTAATGCAGCGAATCCAGGCATTTTACCTCCAGTAGTCATTGGTGGTGGAGTTGGCAATCTAACTGTATCAAATAATGCACCGGTGACTTTCCCAATGGGAACAACGACCGTCAGTTGGACAATTAATGATGGCAATGGATGTGCGGCAACTTGTACGCAAACCGTGACCGTATTTGATAACGAACCGCCGACGATTGATTGTGGAAATGCATTCTACGCCAACACAAGTTGGGAAAACTGCGGCTATCCAAGTACTCTTTTGGAAGGACCATCGGTATCTGACAATTGTGGCATTTTGAACATTACCAACGACGCGCCTGCTTTCTTCCCTCCAGGTATGTATATGCCAACGTGGACAGTGACGGACGTGAACGGCAACACTGCTTCTTGTATGCAATGGGTGACGGTGAATGATACGACTTTGCCTAAAATTACCAGTTGTCCAGAAGATATTGAAGTAGAGGCAATAACTGCCAACGGTGCGCCTGTAACTTGGACTCAACCGCAGGCAATGGATAACTGTCCGGGCGATATTATTTGGGTCTCTACCCATGATTCTGGCGATTTATTTCCGCTTGGAACGACTCAGGTAACTTATACGGCTTACGATCAGAATGGACAGTTCATTGATTGTGACTTTACTGTTACTGTAATGCCAATAGGCGACCCATTGGTTACAATTGCAGGAATGATGGCTACCGAATTTGACGAAACTATCCAAGATGTTGAAGTACATATCAATGGTCAAATGACTGATATGTATATGACTTCGGATGATGGAATGTATAACTTTAGTGTACCATTTAACGGCGATTACAGTATGTCACCAGAGAAAGATAACAATTACCTGAATGGTGTGTCAACTTACGATTTGGTATTGATAAGCAAGCATATTTTAGGTGATCAGCTGTTGGATTCTCCTTATAAAATGATTGCCGCAGATGCCAATAAATCCAATTCTATTTCAACGCTGGATTTGGTTCAAATTCAAAAATTAATCCTTTTGATTGATAGCGAATTAATCAACAATACGTCCTGGAGATTTATCAATAAAGATTTTGTTTTTGCTGACCCGGCGAATCCATTTGGTGAAGATTTTCCTGAAGTTATCAACTTTAATAATTTGGCACAATCTGCATTAAATGCAGATTTTATCGGGGTGAAAATTGGTGATGTTAATGGAAATGCGATACCAAATAACTTATTGGGTGTAGATGACCGAACTGGCGAAACTGCTTTAAAACTGCAAACTAAAAACTTGCAAATGGAAGCAGGAGAATCCTACGAAATCTTGATTAATGCGAATGATTTTGACCATCTTGGCTTCCAGTTTACGTTGGATTTTGATGTAGATAAAGTTGAATTTAATGATATTGATTCAGACTTGGCAAAAGCAGATAATTTTGGATTGACATTGTTAGAAGAAGGCGCGATTACCGTGAGTTGGTTTGCGGCAGAAAACCAAAAATTAGCAATTGAAAACGCGGCTATCCGTTTGACCTTAACGGCAAAAGTAGAAACGACCTTAGCAGAGGTTTTGAGTATTAATTCTAAATTCATTTCTGCGGAAGCTTACGCCAATAACGGTGATTTGCAGACGGTTGATTTGTATTTTGACAATACGAATTCCACAGACTTTAAGCTATATCAAAACGTACCGAATCCATTTTCAAAAGAAACATTCATTGGTTTTGATTTGCCAAACGCTTCGCCGGCAACGTTGGTTATCACAGATGTTTCGGGTAGAGTGGTGTACCGTACAACAGGCGATTTTGCTAAAGGTTACAATCGTATTGAATTGACTAAAAACGACTTGCCAACCAACGGTGTGTGGTATTATCAATTGAAAACGGCAACCGATTTTGCAAGTGGAAAAATGATTTTAATAAGGGAGTAGGTTATTATTTTTCTACTACCTAAAATAAGGAACGCCGTTCCTAAAAGAATGGATTGGGTGATGATTGACATTGTTCCATCTATTTTTATCTAAAAATTTTGCAAAAGCCTGAATTGGGATGATTCCTGATTTGGGCTTTTTGCATATATGTAATGTGTTTGTTTTATATAAAGATGCTTTTTTTTAGGACTTCTAAAAGATTTTTTTTGCTGTTTTTTTAGAGTTTTAATCAGTTTTTAAAACTATATTTATTGTATTTAATTAGGGTTTCTAAAATAAATAAGGTTTAAAATAAGTAATTCATCCTAAAGCGACTTATTACAAAATGTTATACTTTGTGGCAGTATTTAGAGTGTTTTGTAATAATTAATTCGGTAAAATTTTTAGGCAAGATTTTTTCTTTTTCCACTCCGGTCGAAATGACAGTCTAGTTTTTCTTTAAAAATTACCAAATTAATTACTACAAGTACTTATCAGCGACTTAAAATTTAATTTAGACAAATCCTTTCTTACTTAGCATTTACCCTTTTTACAAAAATCAGATTTAACAATTCATAAAGTCTATTCGATAGATAATAATTTCGACTATAAAATAATGATTTCAACATTCAATTATCAAACTGGAACGGATAATTGACAGATATCCTTGTGGAACATATTTAAATAATTTTTCAAAAAATAAACGCGATGAAAAAAATCCTTACAAATTTAAATTCTCGAACTATTTCTAACTTAATGAGTATTTTTTCTAAAAAACTATTTACTTTTTTAATAATTTCCTGTTCTCTTTTGCTTTTCAATCAATCATTAAAAGCTTGCAATAGTAGTTCATTTTCTATTAATAATTTGACGCCAAACGGTGATGGTACCATTACCTATAATATTACTTTCACGGTAGAATTAGGAGGAGGAGATGGTTCTTATTATGGGTTTGTTTTTCAATTTCTTCCACCTGCTGGCGGGGCAACCCCTACAGTCATCGGAGGTGCGGGAAGTTACCCGGCTACACTTTCTGGCAACGGGGGATTGAGTGGGACATTAACTGCTGAAATCGGCAGCGATGTCAACTCTACCGCTGTTGATTCTGATTGGAATAAATACGACAACACAACCAATGTGTTAAGTTATGAATCCTTCAGTTCTGCTGCGTTTAATGATTTTACTTTTACGATTGACGTAATCGTTAGTGGGGTAGTCGAAAATGTGTTATTTGATGCACACGTTAATTTCGATAGTGACCTTTGTCGCTATACTTCGACACTTCCTGTTTTACCGATAGAATTGGCAAACTTTGCTGGACAAAGCAAAAATGAAACAATCCTTTTATCTTGGCAAACAGCTACAGAAATCAATAATAGAGGCTTCGAAGTACAACGTAGTTATGATAGTGAAACTTGGGAAACGATTAAATTCATCGAAGGAAAAGGGGACAGCAACACTTTGGTTGACTATGAATATGAAGACAATCGGCCACTTCAAGGCGAAAACTATTACCGTTTGAATCAGGTGGATTTTGATGGAAAGTCCTCCTATTCCGATGTGATTCTGGTGAAAATGACACACAAAAACAATTCAATTTCAATATTCCCTAATCCTGTGCCAGATAATTTAACAGTTGCAATAGCTATTGCAGAGGTGGCAAATGGAAATATTCAAATATTCGATTATTCCGGAAAAGCTGTTTTCTCTCAAATTGTGTCCTTAAATGAAGGTACAAATCAAGTGTCAGTTTCTGCGGATAATCTACAGACTGGTATTTACTTTTTGCAGGTAACTTACGGTAATGAACGAACGAAAATGATTAAATTCATCAAACGATAAACGGAAATACGAGTTATTCCGAATGTTTACTCCATCTAAAAAAGAACATTTTGGGGT
>CAZQTE010000065.1:2268-11774 GCA_964595615.1 uncultured Saprospiraceae bacterium | reverse complement strand
TAAATCTTTACAATTCGACTTGTCCAAATTCCTTTAGTTCCTACTGTTTTTAAAATATATGTTCCCGCTGGAAAATTTTGTAAATCAATCAAGGTTTCTTGACCAAGAATAGCAACTGATTTTAAAAGTTGCCCATTCAAATTAAAAATTTCCAGTGTTTCAAAAGATAAATTTTCTTCTTTAAAAGTAATTGAAAACTGGTCGTTAAAGGGATTCGGTTGCAAAATGACTTCATCATTTAAAAATTGCTGATTGGTAGCAACTGTTCCTGAAACGGGCAAACCTGTTTTAAAAAAAGTAATCCCACCTCTCATATTGCCCAAAACCATTTCCAAAAAACCGTCAGCATCAACATCTGCTAAAGCTGGATTTTGAAAATTCCCCTGTCGAGTAGTAGCCATAAATGCACCATCCACTTCTGTAAAATTTCCAGTCAGATTATTGCTAATATTTGTAAATTCTTTTGTTCCAATATTTTCGCTACCAACTAATAATTTAACATCATTGCCCGATTGAAATAAAAACGGAGAGGTACTACCATTGGCACTTCCTGGAAAATTAAAATCTATGCCGCCGAAAGTATTCGTATTCGGTGCATTCTCTGGATTTGGGTCAAATTCAGGTAGGGTAGTTGTGCCGGTATTTTGAAAATAGTTCAAATTTCCTTCTCGTTCCCCAATTAATAAATCTAAAAGTCCATCGTTATTGACATCAACAATTTGTGGAGAAATTTCTGCCCCAAAAAATACATCGGTATTTATATTCATAAAATTATCATCAATGTAAACCAAACTAAGTGTATTATTAGCATCAGCAGTATTTTCAAAATAATGTAGCCGACCAACACCTTCTCCAACCAATAAATCTTGGTCGCCATCTCCATCTAAATCACCGAAAGTAGGGGCTAAGCCACTGTGAAACAAAGTATCTATACCAAAATTTAACCAGTCATTATCGAATAATTCATATTGAGGAACATCTGAAGTTCCTATATTTAAAAACAATTGAAGACTGCTCGTTCGAAAATTTTCTCCTTCCCATTTTTGCACATTACCAACCACTAAATCCAAAAGTCCGTCAGCGTTGTAGTCAATAAATTCAGGATGCGCGCCTGTTCCAAAATCAAGCATATCTATTGTCAAAAAATCGGTTTGTTGTAATTCAAAAACTGGATGTTCATCGGTTTGCACATTTTCAAAAAACCAACCAACTTCATAGCTTTCGCGACCAAAGACAAAATTAGAAATCATCATATCTCGCTTACCATCCTGGTTAATATCCAAATGGAAAGGAGTCGCAATAAATGGCGGAATGTCTGGAAAAGGGATGTTTTGAAAAACTGGTTCTATACTTGTAATGTGTGCTTGACTGGTTGAATTTCCCGTATTGAAAAGCGACAACATTTCATTGTTTTCAAAGTTGGTGAATAATAAATCCTTGTCGTCGTCACCATCTAAATTTAAGGTAATCAGAGAAGAAGCAATCGTGTGAATAGCATTTAAGTTAGGTGAATTGTAAGCACAACTCTCTGCGTCATCACTGGTAATAATGGCTGCAGAAACCGGGTCTTGGGCAAATTTCCCCCAACAAATATCTGCTCGATTAAAAATCAAACTATCCAATCCGTACCCCATTTCTACAGATTGATTTTCATAAAATTCGACATAATTACTCATACTTCCAAATGCCAAAATGTCTAAGTCGCCATCGTCATCCAAATCGTCAATTGCTGGAAAATCAAACTTCGAAGGTTCAATTCTTTCCAAATTACTTCCGTTTGCAATTGGAATCAAATCAATAGGGAAATCAGGGAATTCAAAACGCATAAAATCAAGTTGTCCATCATTCCAAAAACCCTGATACACCTGAATACCATCTACGCCGACTATATCCGAATAGCCAAAAATATCTATTGCTCCATCTTGATTAAAATCCTTGAGGAATACCCATTCGCGGAGCGGTGGAAAATTTTTGGTCAAACCAAAGTCGAAGATATAATCAGCCTCCCCATTGTTATCGTTATAAAGAAAACCGAGATGAACATTACCTAATTTATCAAAGACATAAAGGTCTTCTTGTCCATCATTATCCAAATCAGCCATAGAAAATTGAGGCAAATCCAAACCACCTGCCGACGCACTTTTTAAAACGATATCATTTATAGTAAAATCAATGGGAAAGTAGGAGAGGTCTTGAGAAAAAATAGAGGTTGTATAAATAAAAAGGAACAGGAAAACTAGTTTTTGCATGGATGTTGGATTGATAGTTTTATCAGAATTTTACTCAAATCTCATTCGTAAAATCTATTTGCCAAATTACAAAAAAGCGTCATAAAATCATCTATTTATTCCACTCTTTTTCTCCCAAAAAATTAAAAATCATTACGGTTAAAAAAATCGCTAAACCTGGGAAAAGTGCCAGCCACCAATTGTTCGGTTTTTCGCGAGCTTGTGCCAATAATTTACCCCAAGTGACTTCCTCAATCCCACCGCCTAAACCCAAAAAAGACAGCGAGGCTTCCAATAAAATTGTTCCAGCCATTCCAAATGCCAAGACGATTAATAACGGCGACAACGCATTGGGTAAAACATGTCGCAGTGCAATTCTCATTGGCGAAAATCCCAGAGCTTTCGCAGCTTCCACATAGGGCAATTCTCGAATTTTTAAAACTTCTCCGCGAGTAAAACGGGTCAAACTTGTCCAACCCATTAGCCCAATTAGCACTGCAATATGCCACAGCGTACTTTTTTCTAAAACTGCCACCAACGCTAATAAAAGTAATAACGGCGGAATCGAATTCATCACCTCAACGGCTCGCATAATGATTAAGTCAAGAGGCAAACGGAGGGTCTTTTTAATCTTAAATTGTTTTTGTAAAAAAAGGATAATGAGATTAATTAAAATAAAAAGGATAAAAAATAAACTAACGTTTTGCAAAATCATTGTTTCAAAAGGTAAATCATTGGGATTATCGATATTTTTAATAAAACTATAAAATAGCACCAACGGGAAAACGAGCAAATTACTGATGATTTGAAAATAAGAAATCCGACACTTTTCATCCCCAAAATAACCTGCTAAAATCCCTAAAAAAACGCCAATCATTGTCGCAATTGACATCGCCAAGACACCAATTAGCAATGCTTTTCGCGTTCCATGAATCAAGCCTGCTGCTACATCTTGCCCAACCCGATGCGTCCCCAGCCAATGTCGAAACCGACTCGATGAAATCTTTTGTTTAGCCAGAGGACTAATGTGCCAATTATTGGCATCTTGCGTCGTGGATGCGTAAGGAATCAGGGGAAAAAAGCTACGTTTATAATTCAGTTTTTGCCAATCTGCATTCACCAACGGTGGTTGCCATTCCCGAACGCCCAATTGCACCCCATATTCCTGAAAAATTGGAAAATAACTTTGTCCATCTATCTCGCAATAAATCGGTTTTTCATTTGCCAAAAAATCTGCAAATACAGCCACAAAAATTAAAAATATCAAAGCTCGCTTTGACCAATTAAATACCCAGTTTTGTTTCTTATTGGAAACCCTATTATCAATATGTCTTTTATGAACTATCAATTTTTAGTTATAATTTTTTCACTGCTCATTGCAACCCGAGGGTCTGCCCAGATGTATAAAACATCTGCGACTAAAATTCCTATCATCGTCAACGCTGCTCCTAATAAAAGCACAGTAAAAACTACAGGATAATCTTCCAACCGAATGGATTCCAACAGCAACCAACCCATGCCTGGCAAATTGAAAATAACTTCTACAATTACAGAGCCCGCAACCATGCGAGGCAAAATAGTCGCAAAAATCGTGATGATTGGAAATAGCGCATTTCGAAAAGCGTGTTTCCATAAAATTGCTTTTTCCTGGAGTCCCTTGGCAGCAGCGGTTTGTATATAATTGGTTGTTAAAACGGTCAGCATGCCGCCTCGCATTTGTCGAATTAAAAATGCCAAAGAAGGAATAGTTAAACAAAAAACAGGTAAAATTAATTGCTTAATTTGACAGCCCAATAACGGAAAAAATGGCGTAGAATCAGGTAAATTGCAAAGTCCCGTATTAAACCAATGCAGCCCAAGATCTGGCGTGGCTAAGCCGGCCAGCAGCATTGTTCCAACCCAAAAAACAGGCAAAGAATACAGCATAAATGCCCCAAGAGACGTATAAAAGTCAAAGTTACTACCAGCCTTTTTCGCGGCATAAACGCCAATTGGAATGGCAATTAAGTATGTGAAGAATAACGCTAATCCATTGATAATCAAAGTCCAAAACAGAGCATTACTAATCTTTTTAGCAACAGGTTGACCATTGGTTAAAGAAATACCAAAGTTGCCTGTTAGAAAATTTTTCAGCCAATTATGATATTGATTATCAAAACCATACCAGACGAATTTTGGAAAATTGAGTAGTCGAGGTGTGGCGTTTTGGGGTATTTTTTGAAAATCATTTTTGAGGTTTTCTAAAGGTAAATTTAACCTAATATAAGCAAGACTATCTGTAATAATTTCTTTTTTTAAATTTGAAAAATGTTGTTCAATCTCAGACGTTTTATAAGTTGTATAAAGCTGCGTTACGGTTCTTTTTGTCTCATTAAATTTTGTGCCCAAAATAGCTGTTGCATCAAATAACTGACTTTCAAAATGGGCTATATTTTCAAAATATGTAGCAATTTCTGTCCAATTTCCATGTTTTGCCAATAATTTACGCATGGCTTTTTTACGAAATGGCTGATTGATTTTATACAAGGAATCAGGGTAGGCGAGGGGCATGATGGAGAAGTAAAACGCAGGCTTTTCTATTCCCAGGCGAGTCGCTTCTTGTTGGTATTGTTGATAGAAAAATTTCAGAGAATTACTGCCCCCCGATGGTCTTGCCCCACCATTCAATAGCAACAATCGCTCGGCAGGGTCACCGGGTGTGGTTTTGCTTAACCCGAAAATGAGCATCGAAGTGAGTAAGAAAATCGGGAAGAATAGCAGGATTCTTTTGAGTAAATAACGCAGCATTTCAGCAAATTTACAAAAATTACTGACTATCAGCCATTTGGAAAAGCGGCAAATAATAACCTGGTATTACTTTACTCAATTGCGGAGTATATCTTGCATCAACTATAATGTGTTCGTTCGGTGCAAAAAGAAAGATTTGAGGTTGTTCGTCGTAGAGAATTTGTTGAAATTTTTCATACAATGAATTGCGCTTGGTTTCATCCATTTCACTATTGATTGCTTCAATTAATGCATCCGTTTCGGGCGTACCAAAACCAAAGCGATTGAAGCCTGCCTGATGGTCGCTACTAGTGTGATACAAGGCTGTAAAATCATCCCAAACTGTAGGACTCGAATTCAACGTACCGACTGCGAGGGCATAATTTCGTTGTTGTAAATTGCGAACAATCGTTTTAAATTCTTGGGAAACAATCTCTATTTTGATGCCACACTGCTGTGCATTTTTTTGTAGCATTAATGCTAACTCCTCTTGCAAGCTACTATTAGCTGCAATCAAAATGGGGATTTCCATTTCTACCAACTGTCCGTCGATTGGCTGGTCAAGTGTTCCATTTTGATTAGAATCCGTCCAGCCGGCTGCTGCCAAAAGTGTTTGTGCTTTCGCTAAATTTAATTCAATCGGCGACAAATTTTTATTAAAATAAGGTTGTTGCGGATTTACCGGACCGATAGTTTGCACACCTGAATTTAAAAAGGACTTTTCCATTAATTGCTTTACATCCACCAAATGTGCTAACGCTCGCCGCACATTTTTATCGCGCAAAAAAGGCTGGCGAGTATTGATATAAATAAAACTATAATAGGCACTTGGTACTTTGAAGAATTGATGCTTTTTTGCAAAGTCTGCATCTTTTTTTAAATTTTCAAAATCAAATACTTTGACTTGCGAAGCCACATCTACTTCGTCGCCTTTTATCGCAATTAGGCGAGCTGCGGCATCTTTGATTGGTTTAAAAATAAGTGTTTTGGGGTAGGCTTTTAGTAGCGGATTGTTGTTATTGACTTTATCGCCCCACCAATCCTTTTTGCGCTGCAATTTGATGAATTGATTGTCTGCCCATTCGACTAATTCATAAGGACCGCTACCAACGACAAAACCTTTTTCTCTGGAAAATTTTGCTTTGCTGAAATTTGCACCAAATTCGATAATTTGTTGATTATCAGCTAATTCAATTCGTTTTTTTGGAGTAGTTAAGTCCTTTAATTGTACATTTTTCATTAACTCTTTTTCATCATAAATATAAGCGGGCAAGATGTCAATATTGCTAACGGCATCGCGCCCGAGGATATATTTTCGGTCAGTTAGAACGGTGAATTTTTTAGGGTTTTGTTCGTCAATTTTAATGTCTTTTATCATTTGTAACCATGAAATAACACTGCCTGATTCGACCTTTGGATTAAAAATAGTTTTGAGGGTAAAGGCTACATCATGTCCTGTGACAGGTGTTCCGTTGTCCCAATTTGCGGCTTCATTTATTTCAAAAGTATAAGCAATACCGCCTTGATAATCGCCTTCTGTAATGGGCGTTTCGATGGGTTTCGCTTTAGCTAATTGCGGTGTTAGTTCCAATGTTTCGGGTGAAAAATCCAGTAATTTTTGAAACAACATTGGTACAATATGCCGACCGTAACCTGATTTCAAAACAGGATTTAAGCGAGCGGCTTCCTGAATTTGTAAAATAGTGATAGCAAAATCATCAGATTTTTGAGGAGTAGGCGGCTGACAACTGCCCATAAAAAATAGTACAACAATAATAGCAAATAGTGGCTTATTCATGAATACTGTATTGATATCTTCTTTTGAATAAAATTCAGATTTGGTCAAAAACAGGAGCAAAATAGATTTCTAATGGAACTTTTAAGGGGCAAGTTCTCGCTAATTTTATGATTTCTAAAATTGGGTAGCTTATTAATTTCTGCACCCTAAATTAACGGTAGAATATTGGGAAATAGATTGGGGAAACATTTTGGAGAGGGCTTGTCAAAATAAAAAAGGCAAATTTAGGAAGTCTAATTTTATTTTAGAGCATTGCTATGCTAAATTTTTTCATATAAAAATATTTCTCTCTTATAAATGGCCGTAAATTAGCAACCGATAAAGTAATAGGGTTTTTAATTCAGACAGATAAACACTTTTTTTTAGTCAATAGATTCTAAAGCATTTAAAGGTAAATAACTTAAGGAATTAACAATGAAGTTCCGAGGCTCTGTTTATGGTAATAATTACCTTCCATCGCCATATTCTAAAGAACAAACTCAGCTACCAAATACTACAACTATTGCCTGAATTTATTAACACTTCGGGCTAATTAAAGTTCAAAACAATGTTTTGAACAAGCACCACCATTTTTCATTACGAACCATTTTTTACCACTATAAAGAACAGTCATGAGGCAGATTTTTACATGTATCTTATTTTGCATTTTCGGATTTTGTCAATCTGTGAATGCTTGTGACCAAAGTACGATTGCGATTACTTCGCAAACGGATAATGGTAATAATACAACGACTTATTGTTTTGATATTACAATAGATATTGGAGGTTTAGACCCTAGTTTTTACGGTTTTGTCTTACAATTTCAATCGTCTGCTACTACGCCTGTTTTAGAATCAGCGTCGTATCCTACCATGCTTTTACCTGTAGCTGGCACATCTGACCCTTTGACTGGTTTGACAGGAGCAGATATTAATTCTGTTGCAAATGATAGTGACTGGAATCAGTATGAAAATATGGATAATGTATTAAGTTATGAATACAATGGTTTTACAGGAGCTGCCTCAAGTGACGTGACTTATAACTTTTGCGTGACGATTGAAGGTTGCGTATCAACAGTATTTCTGGATTCTAATGTTCAATCTGGCGCACCTGAATGTAATAAAACAGCGAGTACCGGCCTTAACTGTTTGCCCTGTAATGCTGATATTGCTACTCAAACCGTAACTGGCGCAACTACTGTCGGCACTAACGATTATGAATTGGACTTTAATGGAACAGCCACCTTTTCTACGACTGGAACGCCTCCGCCTCCTGGTGGTACTGACCCGGCAGGTTTGGGGTTTGCCCTTTTTGACTGCATGCCAACGACTGCATTAAATTTACCCGCAACAGAAGATAATATTAGTTTAGACCCTTGCTATTTAGGCTACGTTCCCTTTGATTCTTTTAGCGACACCAATACGGGGGCAGGTGAGTTTTGGCTACTACCTGTTACCCTGGATGACGTTTGTACCCCTGCATTAACTCCTCCTTGTGATGATAACTCGTTTGGAGCTGATACTAATACACCTGCTGACGACTGTGTTGATATTGGTGACTTAATTCATATCACTTATCTGCCCGAAGTATTGTGTGATTGTGCAGATCCAAGTTGTCCAGCTGGTTCGAATGTGGATGATTCTAATATTCAATTCACAGATTGTATCAGCCCTGCTACTCCATATACAGATGTGACTTTCACGACTTGTCATACGGTTACTTCAGATGCTAATGGAAATTTAGGCGTAACAGAATCATTAGGTGGAGGTGGTAATATGGCATGTATTGACGGGATGTTAGCAAGCCGAACTTCAGAATTGTTTTTAGCCGCTGGTGGTCAATGTTCAGGCGGTCCGATTCCTCCTGATGTAGCAAACGGAGGAAATAGCTCAACCTTCAACCCAGAATGGAATACCTTATCCCCCAATACAGACTATATTATTTGTATCACTGTGACAATCCCTGATGCAACGTGTGATGTGCAGGAAGTTTGTGTAGATTATTATGGCGAAGCTGTCCCTTGTGGAACGTGTACAGACCCAAGTTGCCCAATTGGAAATGTACCGACGTATGATGATAGAACTTTTATGACTTGTGCAATAGACAATGTCAATACGGCTATTCCATTTACCAATTGTTATCAGGCACAAGCGGATGCAACTGGCTTTTTAGGCTTTGCTAATACTTTACAAAACTCTACAAATGACCCTTTTTGTTTAAATGGAGATATTACTCAGAACTGGGAATTACAGGCATTGGGAGATTGTGGAAATGTGATTCCAAATCCTGTTCCGAATGCCAATGGCGTAACGTCTGGATTTAACCCTGAATACATGGGACTTACCCCAAATGGACAGTATGTTTTATGTGTTACCTATGATACAAATTTCCCCTTTGATTGTAGTGGTGTAAATACATTATGTTTAGATTATTATGGTTCAGATTGTACGCCTCCTGCTGCGGTTTCTATTACTGGTGATAATGCGCCTTGTTCTAATTCTACCAATATTGCTTTTTCTGTTCCAACAGAATCGGGTACAACATTTACATGGACAGCCCCAGCAGGTGCAACAATTACAGGACAAGGAACTAACTCTATTACGGTTGATTTTGGTACAACAAGCGGCGATATTTGTGTAACCGCCTCTAATGGTTGCCCAAATGATCAAATGGATTGTTTTACCGTAAATTTAACGGATATTACATTAAGCGGGACTGCTACTGCAACGACCTGT
>CAZQTE010000065.1:0-2168 GCA_964595615.1 uncultured Saprospiraceae bacterium | reverse complement strand
GCGGTAATTCTGATGGCACAATTACGTTAACGTCAAATGGGACTCCGACATTAAGTTATGCATGGTCACCAATGAATGGTACAATTTCAGGTAATACGATTTCCGATTTGCCAATGGGCACTTATGACATTACAGTAACAGATGATAATGGCTGTACCGCAACGACTTCCACAAGTGTAACGGACGGACCTGCGATTACATTAAGTGCAGTCGCTACGCCAACCTCTTGTGGGAACAATGCAGACGGAACCATTACACTTTCGCCAAACGGTCAACCAAACTATTCTTATGCATGGTCACCGATGAATGGTACAATTTCGGGTAACGTCATTTCAGATTTATCTAATGGCACTTACGATATTACAGTAACAGATGGCAACGGCTGTACTGCTGAAACAAGCGCAACCGTCAATTTGGGTAGCGATCCAACAGTTTCTGCAACACCCGCTGATGCAAGTTGTACAGGTATTGACAATGGATCAATTTCAGCGAGTGGCAGCGGCGGCACACCGAATTACACTTATAGCATAGACGGTATTTCTTTCCAAACGAGTGGCAATTTCAATAACCTTGCGCCAGGTGGTTATACGATTACGGTTGAAGATGCCAATGGCTGTACCAATACAACTATGGTAACAGTTGGTGTAGGGGTAGACCCAACAGTAAGTGCGACAGGAACAGACGAGAGTTGTCCAGGGGAAAATGACGGGACAATTTCAGCAAGCGGCAGTGGCGGTACACCCAATTACATGTATAGTACTGATGGAGTAAATTTTCAAATTAGCGGCACATTTACCAATATCGGAATGGGAAATTATACCATTACCGTACAAGATGCGAATGGCTGTACCAATACAACAATGGTGACAATTGGAGTGGGAACTTTGCCCTCTATCACCAATATTACCCCAGCAAATCCCTCTGATTGTGGTGTAGATGACGGTTCGATTACAGTGACAGCAACAGGAGGTAATCTAGAGTATTCCAACGATGGTGGTGCGACCTGGCAGACCAGCAATATTTTCAACGGCTTGTCAGCTGGTAGTTATACTGTGTTGGTTCGAGTAGTTGGCTCAACTAATTGTACCGACATGGATACTGTGAATTTGACTTCACCGAGTGCGCCAAGTTTGACAGTTGCCTCGACAAATCCTACTGATTGTGGTGTGGATGATGGGACAATTACCATTACTGGAATGGGGACTAATTTAGAATATTCCATTAATGGTGTGGACTGGTTTACTACCAATTTTTTTACTGGCTTGGTGGCTGGGAATTATACCGTTATGGTTCGGGAAATTGCTTCACCAACCTGTACCGCCTCTGGAAATGCGAATTTAATAGCACCCGTTGCACCAATGATTACAACTGTAAATACGACTGATCCAACCGATTGTGGTATAGATGATGGTACGATTACTATTTTACCAAATAATACCAATTGGGAATATTCAATCAATGGTATGGATTGGTTCACCACTAATGTTTTTAACGGTTTGGCTGCTGGAAATGTTACTGTAATGGTTCGGTTGGCTGCTTCGCCAAACTGTACCGACACCGATAATGCTACTTTAAATGCACCAAGTGCACCAACGATTGATGCATTAATTCCAACTAATCCAAGCGATTGTGGCACGACTGACGGGACAATTGTTGTCAATGCAACAGGGACAAATTTGGAATATTCGATTGACAACGGTGCGACTTGGCAGACTGGAAATTTATTCTCTGGTTTAAGTGCAGGTAGCTACACTATATTAATCAGAGAAATCAGTTCCATCAATTGTGGCGATTCTGAAATGACGATTTTAAGTGCCCCGAGTGCGCCAACCATTGACAATGTTGCTAGTACGGACCCTTCTGATTGTGGCGTAGATGATGGCACAATTACCATTATGGCAACAGGCACGAATCTGGAATATTCCAATGACGGTGGCAACACTTGGCAGTCTTCAAACCTATTTACAAATTTGTCATCAGGCAACTATACTGTGTTAATTCGAGAAATCGGGACAGCTGATTGTACCGACACTGATATGGTAACACTGAATGCCCCAAGTGCGCCAATTATTGACGATATTTCAATAGTGGATGCAACTGATTGTGGAACGATGGACGGTTCAATTACGGTAACGGCAACGGGTACGAATTTAGAATATTCGATTGAT
>CAZQTE010000064.1:1712-18301 GCA_964595615.1 uncultured Saprospiraceae bacterium | reverse complement strand
GAAAAAATTCTCTCTGTCAAACCTTTATAAGTTATTCTTTCAGCGTTCCTTACTTAACCTCTCTATTATGAAAAATGTGTTTCTTTTAATTTTCTTTAGTTGTCTACCTTTTTTTGGACTAAAAGCGCAGGTAGTGCACAGTTCTCACGCGATGGAATTTAGTCTTGGTGGAGAACATTTTGCTCAATTTGTTGCCCAAAATGTAAGTGCTCAATTTATAGGAAGTGACCCAGAGAAATATAGGTGGCGTCCCATGGTGACTGCGAGATATAAAAAGTTTTTAGACTCAGGTAATTACTTTGGTTTTGGGCTGCATTTTGCACGTAGTTCTTGGGGAGAGGAAGTATTGGTAAGTGGATTTTCTGATGTAATTTTAACTGGAGGAGAGGAGGATTTTTTAATCTTTGAGCAAAATGAAGAAACTAAATTAGCTGGATCGTACCAATATTCCTTTTTGATAAATAAAGCGAAAAATAGCAACTTTCAATTTTTTGTTGGCGGGGCGGCAGATTTGTACACTAGCTTTGCAAATAAAAGAGAAACAGATTTTTTCTTTTTTCCTTTTTTAAGACGGAATATCACAGGACTTCGTTTTTCTACAGTGCCAGAGATTATGTATCTATTTCCTAATAGTCGAGCTAACATTTCCTTCCGAGCGATAATTCCTATTGTAGACTTTCGAACCGTTAGAGCGGATTTCCGTCAATCTAGTTTTAGTAGTTTTATCCGAACTAGAACAGTGAGTAATAATTTCCAATTTGTTCCAATTCTACGTAGTCGATTTGAGATAGGATTTGGTTATTTTTTGAAGTAAATAATTGAGGTTCTTTATGAAATCGGTTGGTAGAGTTCAATATTAGTTACCTGGAGTTACTCAAAAGGTGACTCAAAGTCGAATGTCGTCAACTTAAGGAATTGTTGGCGCGAGGCTCCAGCCTCGTGACTATTATTCATCTGCCTCTGGCAGATAAATAACCGCCAGAGGCGGATAAATACTAAGCACGAGGCTGGAGCCACGCGCTAACATCTTAATTAATAAAACAGATGTTTTCCTTAAGTTGACGACATTCGACTCAAAGTCACCTTTTGAGTAGCTTACTGTGACTTACCAACCAAAATCATAAAGAGCCTAACTGAGTACTCGAACACAATTATTATCGATACTCAAAAACAGAACTATTTTCCTTAAATTACCTCCAACGCCTGTTCAATATCCTCCCACAACCATTCCGCATCCTCCAAACCAATAAATATCCGAACCATTGTAAACGGTATTGGCGAGTCAGGTATACCAGGAATATTATAGAATGCCACGGTTGGCATCACCAAACTCTCATGTCCACCCCAAGATACTGCAATAAGAAAGTGTTTTAGGCGATGGACAAATGCTTCAGCCTTTTCAAAAGAATCCGTGTTTAGATGAAAGGAGAAAAGTCCGCCATTGCCGCGCATTTGTTGATTGGCGAGTTTCTTTTGAGCAAAAGAGGGGAGCGATGTATGTAAAACTTGCTTGATTTTTGGATGTGCATCTAATTTTTTTGCTATGAATAATGCACTCTCATTATGTCGCTTTAATCGCATGTCTAAAGTACGTAAACCTCTGATTATCAATGCGGCATCAGAAGGTGAAATAATAGCACCAAGCGTCATGTATTCATTGTGAAATATCTTTGATATCATCTCTTTGCTTCCGCACACGACTCCGCAAACTACATCCGAGTGACCATTTAAATATTTTGAACCAGAATGGATAACAAGGTCAATACCTAGCTCAATTGGATTTTGAAAAATAGGCGAACAATGACTGTTGTCTATGCAAGTTGTGATATTATTCGCTTTCGCCCAAGTAGCGCATGCACTCAAATCTTGCAAATCAAAAACCAAAGAACTTGGACTTTCTAAGTATAAAAGTGTGGTGTTCTCTTGTTTTGCCGCTTTGATTTCCGCCATATCTCTACCGTCCACAAAAGTATGTGCCACGCCAAATCGATTAAGGAAATTAGTCATTAATCTATTTGTCCAAGAGTAGGGATTGCGTATACAAATCACATGTTCACCTGCTTTGACATTCGCCAAAATAGCCGCAGCTATTGCCCCAGAACCACTCGCAAAGACCAAAGCGTCATCTGCTTTTTCTAATGCCGCCAATTTCTTTCTTAAAATGGCAACAGTTGGATTATTGCCACGTGTATAGATGTGATTTTCAGACTCGTCCGTAAATGCTTGACGAAAGGATGCTAAGTCAGGAAAGGCAAAATTGCTTGATTGGATAATGGGCGGACAGACTGCATTGTAATAGTTTTCGCGGTCTTCGCCAAGATGCATGAGGATATCTGAGATGTGGTGGTTCTTCAAAATAAAAGTGGTTTAGTAACGACGAAATAATAAGTCCGTCATTTGGAGAGTGTATAATTTTTCTCAGTTTTGGCTTCAAAGCGCGATAATTGTTAATACTTTGAGCGATTTGAAGTGAAAAATGAGGAAAATTTGACCTGTCCAGATGAAGGACTTATTGTTTTGTCGTTACTTAAATTCGAGCAATATGCAAATCTAAACCACTTTTATTTTGAATGCTAATAATTAGGAAAGTAAAAAGCTAAAAGTTTTACAAACTTATATTTAAAAAGCCTTTTCTTGTTTATCTTCTTCCGTCCATTGGCTACGTTTTTTGAAGAATTTAGCCGCTACGATTAGCAAACCAAAGCTTTCACCTTCTTCTTTTTTTTGACTCGCGTGGTGTGCCCCATGTGCTCGTAAAATACCACGAGAATAACGGCTATCTAATTGACGAAACCATTTAAAACGTTGGTGAATATAAACGTCGTGGATAAGGAAGTAGATTGCACCGTAAATACAAATACCAATGCCTATAGCTGTCAGCCAAGTATGAGAAGTCGTTGCACCTCCAACAAAAGAAAGCATACTTGGTATAGCAAAGACGAGAAAAAACAAGTCATTTTTCTCGAAGAAACCGTCACCTTCTTGATGGGGTTGGTGGTGGTCCTCATGCCAAGACCATAAGAAACCATGCATGATATATTTGTGTGAAAACCATGCGACAAACTCCATTGCCACAGCGGTTGCTATAATAATTCCTGTAAATGCTAATGTGCCCATTTCTTATTATTTTCGTTCTTTTTTCATTTCGTATAACTAGATTCGTCAAGGAACCATAACTTTAATAGAATTCACACAAAAAACGGTAAAAGGGAGGAAAGGTTTATGGGATTTGAATAAAAGGGAGTATGATTTATGGAATATAATATTGATTGGATAATGTTGAAGACTAATTGTACAATATCTACTTCTATTTTTGTGATTTTAGACGGCTGTCATTCACAATTGTAAAAAGTTTAACTCAATAAATGGCTGACAATTATTCCAGTTGCTACGCCTGCATTTAAACTCTCTGCGCCTGAACCCGCAGGTGCTGGAATTGTAATTTGATGTGTTAGAAGTCTTTGTGTTTCTTCTGAGATGCCACGTCCTTCATTTCCGATGACTAAAATTCCAGCAGACATTTTATCTAAAGAGTAAATACTTTCACCTTCCATTAATGCACCTAAAATGGGTAAATCAGGAAACTGTTCCTTCAAACTACTCAGTTCAATTTGTGGCGCTTTTACACGCATAAAAGCTCCCATTGTTGACTGAATTACCTTCGGATTATAAATGTCCGCACAGCCTTTTGAACAAAAGACATATTCAATACCAAACCAATCTGCTATTCGTAAAATAGTCCCCATATTTCCAGGGTCTTGAATACCGTCTAGGTACAATGAAAATCCTTGAGTAACTTTCTCTTTTGACCAAGCGTCATCCAATTGACGAGCAACGACAAGTACTTGATTAGGCGTTTTGAGTTGTGAGATTTTTTTCAACTCTATCGCATTGACAATCAGTAATTTTTCTCCATATTTGCGCAATGAGGAGGCGTTTTTTTCTGCCCAAGCGGGTAAGGCAAAAATAAATTCAACCTCCGCACCTGATAAGTCCAAAAGTTCACGGGCAGATTTGTCGCCTTCAACGAGGAAATTATTATACTTTTGCCGAAACTTCTTCTGTTTCAATGATTGTACGTAGCTTATTTTGGCTTTTGATAGCAAGTTGGTTGGTTATTAGTTATTGAATTACTTTTACTTAACTTTTCATTAGCCACAAAGCTACAATTTTATAGGCAAATAGGAGTTTTATTAGTCATATTGAAATCTAATTTTCACAATAAATAGTAATAACACAACAAAAAAACTTGCAGCGAATCAAAGAAATATCCTACCTCTTAACAGCTTTCATCTTCCTGACAGCTATCTCCGCTTGCAATACCACTAAATATCTTGATGATGGCGAAGCATTCCTATCCAAAAACACAATAGTCCTCAATAAAGAACCGAAAATTAAAGAACGGAACGCACTCTTTTATGAGTTAGAAACACTTTACAAGCAAAGACCAAACGATAACTTCTTTAATCTTCCTTGGATTTCTAAAAGATATTTTTGGTACCGAAATCAAGAACCCTCAGATACAACTAAATATAAAAAGTGGGTGCTCCGTCAATTTGCTGAAAAACCTGCGGTTTTTGATGATGCTAAAGCTTATGAAACAGCTGAAACAATGGAATTCTATCTGCAAAATAGAGGTTGGTTTAATGCAGATGTTTACCATGTTAAGAATAGAAAAAGGAAAGCAGGGAAACATGTTGGAGTAACTTATTATGTTAATCCTAAAGAGCGTTATTTGATTGATACAGTTAACTTTATCAGCAAAGATGAAGGAATAGAAAAAATATTAAATGAGATTCAATCAAAGACAAATTTAAAGAAAGAAAAACCTGTAGATGGGCGCATTTATGAACAAGAAGTCACTAGAATTAGTAAGTACTTGAGAAATAACGGATACTATAATTTTTATCCCCGCTATGTTGCACCCTTGTCGGGAGACAGTATGGAGCATCGCGTGAAAATAGATTTAGAAGTTTTACTGCCTAATAAAAATGAAATACATCAAACCTATGAGTTAGGAAAAATTACTGTTTATCCTCAATTATTTCTTTCAGATTCTATTCAATTTTATACAGATACTATTATTGATGGCATTACATTTCGCCTGCCAAATGGAGAGGATTTCTTAGTTAAACCTAGGGTTTTATTACGTAATATCTTTATGGCGAATGGTGATTTGTTTGCACAATCTGCAAAAGATAGGACAAATGCCGCTCTTGGCAAATTAGGAGTATATAAGATTATTAATATTATTGAACGACCAGATTTGGAACAAAGTAATGTCTTGAATGTGGATATTAGATTAACACCTCGAAAAGCGCTTGAATTTGGTGCGGATGGTGATGTTAATACTTCTTCCACGACCTTGTTGGGAGGACGTTTTTTTGGAGCAGGTGCTGGTTTACTTATCAAGGACCGAAATCTTTTTAGTGGAGCTGAATTATTAGTGATTAATTCTAATTTGAACTTTGATTTTGATGTTTCCCAATTTGACAATATTGATAGTTTGGTCAATACTTTGGATTTTAAAATTCAAGCGGATGTGTATCTACCCAAATTTGTTGATTATTTAGGATTGTGGAAAACGCTGAATAAGCTAAACTTAGCAAACGACTCTTTTTATGAGCGATTGAAAGAGAAAAGTAGTACGCGGCTTTCTTTGAGTTATAATTATGTTGACCGCTTTGGATTTTATCGATTGAATAGTTTAAATGGTTCTTTTGGTTACGAAATTCCACAAACTAAAACACGTAGATACTCAATCACGCATTTTGGATTAAATTTTTTCAGTCCAATCACAGAAGATGGTTTAATACCTATCTTAGAAAGTAATCCTTTCTTTGCCCGGACTTTTGCCGAAAGACAATTGTTTACAGGTGCGTTATTACGTAATTTTGAATATACGTATACGAGTCCTGTGAATAGACGCGGGGAAAATTTTAGTTTCACAGGAAGTGTAGAGTTTTCGGGTGCAGAAGTCTTGGCGGTTAACGAAATCTACAACGGAATTACTGGAAATAATACTGTCTTTGAGATAAAAGGACGCAATGAACCGATTGCTTTTTCGCAATTTACGGTATTAGAGGCAGATGCGCGTTTGTATCGACAAGTCTCTCAGACACAGCAGCTTGCGTTTCGTGCTTATGCGGGAATTGGCGTTCCGTTTGGCAATTCTGAGGATGTTCCTTATGTGAAACAATTTTATACAGGAGGTCCGTACAGCATCCGTGCATGGCGAGCGCGGGAGTTAGGTCCAGGTGGTTATCGCGACCCTCAAACTATAGGTCCAATGGCCAACGCACTGGTTTTTTCGCAGACGGGAAACTTCAAATTAGAAGCAAATGCCGAGTATCGTTTTAATATGTTTGACCTCTTTGGTTTTGAATGGGACGGTGCATTTTTCTTGGATGTGGGAAATGTTTGGACGTTAAAAGAAGATGAAGATAGACTTTTATCCAAACTGTCTTGGTCGCCTGAATTTGATATAATTGACGGTATGACTGTCAAAATACAGGATAATTTATTTAATCAAATGGCAGTGGGTTCTGGATTTGGAACACGCGTTGATTTTTTATATTTTGTCTTTCGGTTAGATGTTGGACTGCCATTGAGAAATCCTTATCCGACGATTGATTTAACTGGAGAAACGATGTATTGGCGTAGATTTAGTGATTTGCGGGTGCGCGACTTGACTTTTAATATTGATTTAGGATATCCATTTTAATGAGATTTTAGATTAAAGATATTAGACTTTGGATTATATATTTAGTGTCTAACATCTGACATCTGACATCTAACATCTAACATCTAAATAAATGAGTAAGCAAAAAATAATAATAGCAGTAGACGGCTTTTCTTCGACAGGAAAGAGTACACTAGCGAAAGAATTGGCGCGTGAATTGGCTTATGGTTACATTGACACAGGAGCGATGTATCGTGCGGTGACGCTTTATTTTTTGCGTAATGAAGTAGATATTAAGGACGAAGAAGCTGTACAGCTTGCTTTGCAAAATATTGAAATTTCTTTTCAAAATATAGAAGGAAAAAACACAACTTTTTTGAATGGGGAGAATGTAGAAGAGGAAATTAGGAAGATGTATGTTTCTGAATTTGTGAGTCCCGTGGCGACAGTTTCTGCGGTGCGTCGCGCTATGGTGAAATTGCAAAAAGCAATGGGATATAAGAAGGGAATTGTTATGGACGGACGTGATATTGGGACGGTTGTTTTTCCAAATGCAGAATTAAAGATATTCGTGACGGCAGACCCTGATGTACGAGCGCAGAGACGATTGGCGGAGTTGGAAGGGAAGGGGCAAGTTGTTGATTTTGAAGAGGTTAAGAAGAATTTAACTGAGCGTGATTATATTGATAGTAACCGCGAAGATAGTCCTTTGAGACAGGCGGAGGATGCGGTGGTTTTGGATAATACGGAGTTGACACGGGAGGCGCAGTTGGTCTTGGCGGTGAAATGGGCGCGGGAGATTATTGGGGCGGAGATTTGTTAAGGAATGTGCTTTTAATTGCGTATATTTGTTGTTAAATGATGACTTTTATGACCAATACAACATTTCTTCCAAAAAATAAAATGAGCCTAAATGAGTATCTTACTTTTCAAGAAAGTGAAGAACGAAAGTATGAATTCATGGATGGTGAAGTAAGAATATTTCACGAGCCAGGAGGCAGCGAAAATCACAGCGAAATTAGCGCACATCTAATTTGGTCTTTGATTACTCATAAAAAATCAACGAAAAAATCACTACACGTTTTTACCAGTGACTTGAATTTGTATATTGAGAAATTGAATAGAACGACTTTCCCTGATTGCATGGTGGTCTTAGGAGAGAAAGAGAACTTCCAAAATAATAAAAACCTTTTGACCAATCCCATTCTCATTTTTGAAGTGCTTTCAGATAGTACGAGATTGTATGATTTGAATGGGAAATTTGAAAAATATAAACATATCCCTTCCTTTAAAGAGTACGTTTTAGTTAATCAGAAAAAAGTGGAAGTTGAAGTGAGAAGTTTGCAAGAAAATGGTGATTGGACTAAGAAAATCTATCGTAAAATTGAAGATAAAGCTGTTTTGACTTCGATTGGTTTTGAAATGCCTTTGGGGGATATTTATGAGGGGATTCTTTAGTTGTTTCAGTGCAAAGAAATATTGCCATGTCTTGAAGATATGGCATATTAATCTGCATTCTGATATGCCATATTTTCAATATATGGAATATCTTTCCAAGAGCACACACTAAATTAATTGCTAAGCTTCACCACATTCCCATACAAAACAAAACAAACCCCACCAGAGTGAATTTCCTTAATCACCGACCAATTTTCCTCCAATTCCACCAACTCCTCATCCGAAAAATCATTCATCACATTTGAGTATAAAATGTAATTACTTTTCTCCAAATCAAACTTCTCAAAATTATTATCAAAGTCTGTTAAATCTGTATATTTCGTACCAGAAATATTAGGAAAAGCAGAACCAATTTCTTGTTTGCTCAATCCAGCACCTTCAATAAAATCAATCATCTCCGCCCGCAATTCATAATAAGGAACATGCGCCAAAGTCGCGTCCCAACCTTGCGCAATATGTTTTGGATATACCCAAAAATTACCCGTAGCCAAGCCAATAAAAGCCAGCCCAAGCAAACCATTTTTGAATTTTAAATCTACATTCATTATCAAATAAATCGCCGTCAAATTCAAAGCAAATAGTATCGGCAACAAATACCGATGTAATAATAAACCCTTGTGTATCAACACACTCGGAGACAAACAAAACAAAGTCGCCACTAAAAGAGCCACCAACAAAGAGAATTTCTTAGGAATACCATTCAACTTTTTCTTTTGCCAAAAATGGTAAAAAGCATAAGTCCCAAAGAGCAACAAAAATACCCGACCAAAATCTAAAATCCGCCAAATGTAAACCGCACAATTTTTCACTAAACCCATAAAATCTACCTTCTCAAAAGAAGCCGCCCAAGGCGAATCTACATGATACCCAATCCAGCCGGCATGCTGATAATGCGCTGCTAAAAACGCCAATGACAAAAGTCCAGAAGCCACAAAAGGCAAAGCTTTATTCCATAAGAAAATGAACCACTTTTTTAAATCCATTTTCGGCTCAAATTCCTTCGCTACAATAGAAGCCAAGAGCGAAAAGAAATATAAAGAAAGCACAATCATCATCCCGCGCATACTCATCGCCGCCAAACCAATCGCCGCTAAACCCAACATAATTTTCCTCTGATGCAAAACCGCATTCAGACCCATTAAAAAGAAACACATCACCGCTACATCAGGCGATACCAAAACTGATTGTCCGGCAAAAACAGGGTCTAAAAAAGTAAAGACAACTAAAAGCCAAGCATACTTTTGACCCAAAAAGAAATCCCCTATTTTAAAAAGAAAATACCAAACTCCAATCAAAAAGGGGAGGACTGCTAAATGGCTGACCGCCAATGTCTTACCAAATATTTTCCAGAGTGCAGCCAAGTAAATCCCAAAAGCAGGAAAGTGCCCCGAATCCATTTCAGTAGGCAGAAAAAATTGAGAGAAATTATGCTCAAAGAAATGATGAGCGTGTTTGGAAGAGAGCTGAATGGTGTCCCAGAAGAAGGGGAAGTTGAGGGAGAAGAGGACAGGAATGAAGGCGAGAGGCGAGAGGAGAGAGGTGAGAGCTATTCTGCGGTAATTCTTAGTTTTTACGTTGTTTTTATTCTCCTTTTTCATTTTATGATTTTATCAAAAAAATATAAGAGGAGAGCGCAAAAAGTAAGAGGTGAAAGCGCTTTTGCGACTCTCACCTCTCACCTCTCACCTCTCACCTCTCACCTTATTTCTTCTTCATCGCTGCCTTTACAAAATTCACAAAGAGTGGATGTGGATTTTCAACCGTAGATTTTAATTCTGGATGAAACTGCACGCCCACAAAATACGGATGCTTGTCTAACTCTACAATCTCCACTAAACCCGTTTTAGGATTGACGCCAGTAGCTTTTAGACCAGCCGCCTCGATTTGTGCCTTGTAGGTATTGTTAAACTCGTAGCGGTGGCGGTGACGCTCGCTGATAGTCGTGTTTTTGTAGATTTTATGTGCTAATGTTTTTGGCGTAATCTTACATTCGTAAGCGCCGAGACGCATTGTTCCACCTTTGTTTGTAATGCCTTTTTGGTCATCCATTAAGGCGATAATTGGATGCTCTGTATCTGGATTTACCTCGACAGAAGCAGCATTTTCTAATTTCATGACATTGCGTGAAAACTCCACAACTGCACACTGCATTCCAAGACAAATACCAAAGAAAGGTATATCATTTTCCCGCACATAGCGGATAGCAGATAACTTACCTTCGATACCTCGCTCTCCAAAACCTGGCGCCACCAAAATACCGTCAAAATCCGCTAATTTAGCTGCTGTATCTGCCTGCGAACCCTCCAAACTCTCTGAATGAACAGGTATCACCGTCACCTTACATTCATTCACTGCGCCCGCATGGATAAAGGCTTCGTAGATAGATTTGTAAGCATCTTGCAGCTCAATATATTTACCCACCAAGCCAATTGTCACGGCATGAGAAGGATTCTTTAGTTTGCCTAAAAATGTCTTCCAAGCCTTTAATTCAGGCGATTTTTTGTCTGGCAAACGCAGCTTGTTAATTACCGTAGAGTCCAATCCTTCTTGCAACATTAACAAAGGCACATCATAAATCGTATCTGCATCTTTTGCCTCAATAACCGAACTCACCTCCACATTGCAAAACAAAGCTAACTTACGACGGATTTCCATAGTAATCGGATGTTCCGTACGACACACCAAAATATCTGGTTGAATACCCGCCTGCATCATCTGCTTTACCGAGTGTTGAGTCGGTTTTGTTTTCAATTCTTTTGCGGCATTCAAATAAGGAATCAATGTCAAATGAATAGACAAACAATTATCGCCACCCAACTGCCAACGCAATTGACGCAAAGCCTCGACATAAGGCAAAGACTCAATATCGCCGACTGTTCCACCCAACTCGGTGATAACAATATCGAACTCATTATTGCTACCTAAAAGTTGAATTCTACGCTTAATCTCATCTGTAATGTGTGGAATAACCTGCACTGTCTTACCCAAATAATCGCCCGCGCGCTCTTTGTTAATGACTGTCTGATAAATACGTCCTGTCGTCACATTATTCGCCTGAGAGGTCGGAACATTCAGAAAACGCTCATAGTGACCCAAATCAAGGTCAGTCTCCGCACCGTCGTCCGTCACGTAACACTCGCCGTGTTCGTAAGGATTAAGCGTACCGGGGTCCACATTAATATAAGGGTCAAATTTCTGGATAGTCACGGAAAAACCCCGTGCTTGTAGTAGTTTGGCAAGTGAAGCGGCGATGATGCCCTTACCCAAAGAAGAGGTCACTCCCCCCGTAACAAAGATATATTTAGTCATGTTTTCCTTTAGCGGTTTTGCCTTTTCGGCTGATAACGTTACGGGGCGCAAAAGTAGGAAATTAAAGTTAAATATGAAGTATGAAATGGGAAATATGAAATTTTAAATTTGTTGTTTCGATTACCGTATTGCAAATGCTGTCGAACGGTTTTATGCATCGCCTTTTTCTTCATCCCTCATCTTCAAATAATTCAAAGGAGTCATTACTGCAATTTCAGAATTTTTATAATCTTTTACGTTTCTCGTAAGAATTACTTCTAATCCATTGACAGTCAGCGCAGAAGAGTATTGGATAGAATCCTCGAAATCTTTAAAATTATTCTTTAGAGCTTGAATGATTTCCTTCTTTGTAGTACCAATCACTTCCGTCATATCCGTTAATTCTTCTACGACTTCAAGTGTCTTTTTGTGTCCTAAATATTTTCTGACAATGTAGTAAATATTGCTAATGCTCATTGCTGATAGGTATAGTTCAATCTCTCCTTTTTCGTTTAGCTCAAATATTTCACTTGCAGGATTAGCATGAGGTTCTCTATCCGTAAAAAAGTCAATTACTACATCAGAATCGATAAATATTTTATTTGCCATACTTTTTTGTTAGTTCTTCGGATAGTATTTGTTTGTGATTTATTGGACCATTGCTTTTAATGATGCCTCTTAGTCTTTGTATTCTCGGAGATAATTGTTCTGGTTTAATCTGTCTTCTGTGAACAGTTATCAATTTAAAGTAATTTTCAACCATATCTGAGAGACTTTGCTCTGTTTCTTTGGCATACTCCTTCGCAATTTCTATAATTTCTTTGTTTACTGTCAATGTTAATTTCGTACTCATAACTTTTTTCTTTTTTACAAATATACGTATTAAAACACGAATTTACAACACGTGTAGTTGTTCTTTTTCCAGAACTGAGGGAGGTGATAGGCATTCCCTTGTTCTTTAAATCACATGCCCCAAAACCTCCTTAATATTCCCAAACATCTTCGGCTTCCCCAACATAGAGTCCGCCGCATTTCGCCAAACCGCCATTTCAATATCCTCCTCCGTTTCAGGTGTTAATTCCGTATCCGTTGTCGTCATTTTATACCAATAAGTACGCTTTAAAATACGCTTACCCTTGCCTGTCCGATAGGTATGAAAAGTCTTTTGCAAGAAATCACCTAATACTACATTTTTGATACCCGTTTCTTCCTGTACTTCGCGCACCGCTGCCACTTCTTTCGTTTCTCCTGGGTCGATTTTTCCTTTCGGCAAATCCCAAAATCCACGTCTAAAAATCATCAAAGTTTCCTCTTTCGGATTCATAACCACACCGCCTGCTGCATCAATAATTTTGTACAAACCCGTAAAATCTTTAATCATACTTTCAAAATCGGTCGCAAACAAAGTAATACTCTCAAAGCGGTCTGTTTTTTCGAGCATATCTATATAATTACTCAAAAATTTCACCTTACCATTGTAGCGATGGACAGGGTTTGTATTATCTCCCGGTAATTTCTTTGCACCTTCCGCCGCAGTAATTAGAATTAAAGGCGTATCATTTATATAGATTTTGTACATTTGCGAAATTTTTGACAAAAAATGTCGGATTTAAAAGAGTATTGTTATAATTATTCTTTGAGATTTGGCTATAAAAGTCTGTAAATCAAATATTTAAGCCAAATATGGATATAGCTGCTCAAGTCGCTCAACAATTATTGCAAATAAAGGCAATTAAATTAAGTCCGCAAAATCCATTTACATGGGCTTCGGGCATAAAATCGCCAATTTACTGTGATAACCGTATCGTTTTATCTCACCCCGAGGCACGAAACATTGTTAAGGAAGCACTCGTTAAAAAGGCTTTGCAGTTTGGCGAATTCGATGTTATTGCTGGTGTAGCGACTGCAGGAATTCCTCATGGGGCACTATTAGCAGACGCAATGAATATGCCGTTTATTTATGTGCGTAGTAAAGCAAAGGAACATGGTCGCCAAAATCTAATCGAAGGTGAAATAAAAGGTGGTGAACGCGTTTTAGTTATCGAAGATTTGATTTCGACGGGAGGGAGTAGTGTAAAGGCAATCGAGTCTGTTCGTGAGGCAGGATGTGACGTTGTTGGTGCTTTAGCGATATTTTCTTATGGATTTGAGAAAGCAAAACGTACCTTTGACGCGGCAAATTGCAAGTTTGATACTTTATCAAACTATGACGCGATGATAAAAGAGGCAATTACATCAGGATATGTGACAGAGGCAGACGTGGAAATGTTGCAAGAATTTCGCGCACGAGTGGGAAAAGTGCAATAAAATAATTGTGAAAGAGGGTCATTCCTAACAACCACCAACTAACAACTACCAACTAAAAAAATATGTCAGTGATTACTCCAAAATCAGAGAAATTTCTCGAAAAATACTTAAACAACGCTTCTCCGACAGGTTTCGAGTCAAGCGGTCAAAAGCTATGGTTAAAATACCTTGAGCCATATATTGACGAGTGGAAATTGGATAATTACGGTACGGCATACGGTATTATCAATCCAGGCAAAGACTACAAAGTAGTTATCGAAGGACATGCGGATGAAATTTCTTGGTTTGTAAGTTATATCACAGAAGATGGCTTTTTGAATGTCGTGCGTAATGGTGGTTCTGACCACTTGTGTGCGCCTTCTAAGCGTGTTGCTATACATACACGCAAAAACGGAATAGTGACAGGTGTATTTGGCTGGCCAGCTATCCACGTTAGACGTGGAGAAGATGCTAAATTGACTCCAAAGCTTGAAAATATTTTTATTGACGTCGGGGCAAAAGACAAAGAAGAAGTTTTGAAAATGGGTATTCACGTAGGGTGTGTGATTACTTATCAAGATGAGTTTATCACATTGAATGACCGTTTTTACTGTGGTCGTGCTTTGGATAATCGTATGGGAGGATTTTGTATTGCAGAGGTTGCGCGTTTGTTGAAAGAGAATAAAATTGAATTGCCATATTCTTTATACATTGTTAACTCGGTGCAGGAAGAAATTGGTTTGCGTGGTGCGCAAATGGTAGCGAATAGCATCCAACCAGATATTGCTATCGTTACAGATGTGACACATGATACCAATACACCATTGATGAAGAAAAAAGTCTATGGTGACGTGAAAGCAGGTGGAGGACCAAGTGTTACTTATGCTCCAGCAGTTCACAATAAATTACTGAATTTGGTAATTGATACCGCAGAGACTAACAAAATTCCATTGCAACGTGAGGCTTCTTCTCGCTCGACAGGAACAGATACAGATGCATTCGCTTACAGTGGAAAAGGTGTGCCAAGTTGTTTGATTTCATTGCCTTTACGTTATATGCACACGACAGTAGAAATGGCGCACAAAGAGGATGTAGAGAATGTCATCAAGTTGATTTATGAAACTTTACTGAATATCGAAGGCGGTCAAAGCTTTAAGTATTTTGATAAAATATAACCGTAACTCAGCCCATACGGGTAAACTTTTCCAAGCTGAGTAGCCCGTTCCTCGGGTTTCCAACCCGAGACAAAAAAGCCACGAATTTTACCTGAAATTCGTGGCTTTTCCATTTCTCAAAGAGCCAAATATTAAAACAACCGTGCGTCTACACCAATCGCTTTACCTTAGTATTTTCTTTCAACTCAAATTTACTATTTACATTCAATAAATTCAAACCTGGTGTTTTTCCAACTTCAATACTTCCTAAATCATCCGCCATTCCCAATGCTTCTGCCCCATTTAAAGTCGCCCATTTTAATAGAGTAGGCAATTTTACATAAGACTGATATTTATGGATGGTTTTCATTTCATCCAATATCGACAATTTCCAATTGGAAGTCAGAGAGTCTGTTCCAATTGTCATTTTTGCGTTATTGTCAATGAAGGTTTGATAATTAGGTAGACGATTTTCGATGTATAGATTTGCATTTGCACAGGTTGCCCAATAGACGCGGTCAGACCATGCTTGTGCCGCTTGAATATCTTCTGCTGTCGATAAAGTATTGTGAACGAAAAGCGTGCGACAGTTTGGATTCATATTCTCTAGAGCATAATGAATAGAAGGTTTTCCACTCGCTTTAAAATCATCCAACCCAATATCAAAACCGTCAAAGAAGTCTAAAAATGCTCCTTTTTTGTGCATGAATAACTCATTCTCAGGTGGTGTTTCTTGATTATGAATGCTCACCGTCGCATCTGTATCATTGATATCATTAATGAGCGAGAACAGTTTTTTACTGACAGAATAAGGTGCATGAGGTACTGTACTCTTGCGATTTCCATTGCCGTTTGCGTGGTCATTATAGACCTCCATATATGCCTTGAAATAGTGATGAGCATTAGCATCCTGCAAAAAATCAAACATTTCCACAAAGGAATAATAGCGAATTTTACTCTTTTCTTTTACACCTTTCGTATCCAATTTATTCGAAATATCACCGACTGCAACAATTCCTCCTTCATACATCTCACGGTCGCCCGCTTCTATAGCTGCGTCGATTTCTTCCTGTTCCACATTACGCATCGTGACGACCTTCGTAATAAAAGGAATCAAACTCGTCCCCGTCTCTACCTTAGCTTTCATGTGCGATAATTCCAAATGGCAATGCGTATTCACAAAACCAGGTGTAATAATTCCGCGATACTTTTCTAAACTGGCAGCATCATGGTTTTTAGCCTCATCTACCGCTAATATTTTACCCGCGTCATCTACTATTACCACACCGTTTTTAATCGGCTCAGAAGCAATTGGAAATACATAATTTGCACTAATCTTTCTCATTATTCTTTTTTAGGTGAGAGGGGCGAGGAGAGAGGTGAGAGTTGTTCACCATTCTTCGAAACCTTTTCTCATTCTATATTTTATTACAAAAATTCTATTTTCAACCGTCTTAAAATTCTTTGACGGCCAATCCATTCTTCATCCGTGGTTCAAACCAAGTACTCTTTGGAGGCAAAACCATTCCTTTATCCGAAATTGCCATAAAATCTGCCATTTGTACAGGATATAAGATGAAACCAACTCGATTTTCACTCTTAATTACTTTATCCCGTACTTTTTCAGGCCCTTTTACGCCTTCTACATAACGGACACGTGTATCTGTACGCACATCCATAATGCCTAAAATGTCCATAAGTACTTTCTCATTTAGCATTTT
>CAZQTE010000064.1:0-1612 GCA_964595615.1 uncultured Saprospiraceae bacterium | reverse complement strand
AGTTCATCCGTTGGGAAAAACGCCGCTAGAATATTGCTAAAATCCTGACCTTCTTTACCTGCATCGCGTACATGCATTGTTGATTGTGCAGCGATACGGTGATGTCCGTCTGCGATATAAGCGGTCTCAACAGAACTCTCAAAAATCTCTTGTAAACGCTGAATTTGAGTCCAGTCTCTTATTTCCCAAAAGCAGTGTTTGCTGGCATCACCCTCAAAGTTTAAGTAATAAGTTGGCTTTACATCCTTAATGTTTTCTTTTATGAAAATTTCTAAACTATCATTAGAATTGACAGCTAAAAGAATCGGCTTCACCTGTGCCTCACGTAGCAATAACAAGTGAATTTGTTGTTGCTCTTTAGTTGCTAAAGTGTGCTCGTGTTTCTTGATATTATTATCAATATATTCTTGGATTTCTACTGAACTAATCAAGCCCGTATAGTTACGTTCTTTCGTTTGAATCTGATAAATTAAAACAGATTCTTGTCCACTTCTTTCAAATAATCCCGTTTTGCGATAATTTGGATATTCTTCTCTTACAGTCGAAAAGAAAGTATCGGCAGATTTAATAAATTTGAGGTTAGGACGAACTGGACGAAAAGGGTGTATTTTCATTTCTTAATTTAATAAATTTGGTATTTTCGACTGACTTTTGATGTAGTTGAAATCAAAAGGTGGTGGTGTCGAAAAAATTTGGCGGCAAGATAGGGATAAGATGTTAGTTATTGGTTATTCATTATTGGTTATTTGAGGGACAAATCTATTTGTTAAAGGTGCAAATCAACCAACTCTTCTACCTTCTCTTTGGATAATCGACGGTATAATTTGCCATTGACAGCTAAGGAAATAGTGCCTGTCTCCTCTGAAACTACAAATGCGGCTACCTCTGTTCGTTCGGTGATACCTACGGCGGCACGGTGTCTTAGACCCACGCTTTGGGGTAAATCAACACTGTCAGATAGGGGTAAAATGCAGCCCGCGGCAATAATTTTATCATTTTCAATCAGCATCGCACCGTCATGAAGAGGACTATTTTTAAAGAAAATATTTTCTAAAAGTGGACGACTAATATCGGCATTGATTTGCACACCAGTTTGTACGATACCTTCTAAATTTGCTTTCTTATTCAATATAATCAATGCCCCTTCCTTGCGTTTACTCATGCTTAATAGTGCCTTTTTTAATTGCTCTGCACTTTCTCTATTGCCTTGATTATCAGAACCTTCTCTGTCAAATAGAGAGTCGAGGAATTTAGAACGCTGACGCAAAGTATTATTTCCCAATAGCAATAAAAAACGACGTACCTCAGGCTGAAAAACGATAATTAAAATTAAAACACCCGTACTAATCAACAGACCAATAATCGAAGAAAGCAACTCCATGTTCAATGACCGAACTATCCACGAGAGGACAATTAAGGTCACGACTCCTGTAAAAATATTAATAGCCACACTTCCTCGTAGGAGTTTGTAGGATTGGAAGAGCAAAAAGCCCACAATCACAACATCCAATAAATCCCATATCGTAATGGGGAGAAAGCCTATTTCCATATTTTTATATTAAATAGAGTTTATTCTAAAATATTTTGTAAGCATATAAACATGCCTTTTTCC
>CAZQTE010000063.1:0-18577 GCA_964595615.1 uncultured Saprospiraceae bacterium | reverse complement strand
ATGAGTGATTTCATAAAACACGAGTGCGGTATCGCTCTCCTTCGTTTACTCAAACCTCTTGAATATTACCGTAAAAAATACGGTACGGCACTTTACGGTGTAAACAAATTGCACCTCTTGATGCAAAAACAACGTAATCGTGGTCAAGACGGCGCAGGTATCGCCACTATTAAATTGGGAACTGAACCTGGCACACGTTATATCAGTCGCAAACGTAGCAATGAGCGCAACCCGCTAAAAGCTGTTTTTGATGATGTTTACAAGTACTTCAATGACTTGGAACCAGAGCAAATGCAAGACCCAGATTGGTTAAAAGCCAACTTACCTTATACGGGAGAATTGCTCTTAGGTCACTTACGCTATGGAACTCATGGTGGTAATAGCATCGAAGCGGTACACCCATTGTTGCGTCAAAATAACTGGATTAGCCGTAATCTCGTACTCGCAGGAAACTTCAATCTCACCAATGTGGATGAACTTTTTGAGGAATTGGTCGAACTCGGTCAATATCCAAAAGAAAAGTCTGATACCATCACGATGCTTGAAAAAATCGGGCACTTCTTGGATGATGAAGTACAACGTCTTTTTACTTGGTACAAACCAGAAGGTCACACTAATAGAGAAATCAACGACCTCATTTTCAAAAACTTAGATGTACAACGCCTATTGCGTCGCGCCAGCAAGAAATTTGACGGCGGATACGCAATGGCAGGACTTATTGGTCATGGAGACGCTTTTGTGATGCGAGACCCTTCAGGTATTCGTCCTGCATTTTATTATCAAGATGATGAGGTGGTGGTTTGTTGTTCGGAGCGTCCAGCGATACAGACTGCATTTGGTATTCATATTTCAAAAGTGAAGGAAGTCGAGCCAGGTCATGCTTTGATTGTTAAAGCAGATGGTCGTGTGATGGAACAGCCATTTGTAGAGCAACGTGCCCGCACGGCTTGTTCTTTTGAGCGCATTTATTTTTCTCGTGGTACGGATAGAGACATTTATTTGGAGCGTAAAAAATTGGGACATCAATTGGCTGACAAAGTATTGAAAGAAGTTAATTATGACTTTAAAAATACAGTGTTTTCCTTTGTTCCAAATACTGCAGAGAGTTCATTTTTAGGCTTGGTGCAAGGTGTAGAAGATAAGTTGAATGAGAAAAAAGTCGAACTTATCAAGAAAGAATCAAAGTCTAAAGGTGGCATAAAACCTAAGAAATTAGACAAAATAATGTCTTTGCGCGCTCGTGTTGAGAAAATTATTGTGAAGGATGAAAAATTGCGTACCTTCATTGCCGACGATAACTCTCGTGGCGACATGGTGACACATGGATATGATGTGACTTATGGTATCGTGAAGAATGAAAAAGATACTTTGGTTTTAGTAGATGATAGTATCGTGCGGGGAACGACTTTGCGCGATAGTATTATTACGGCAGCATCGCGTTTGCGTCCAAAGAAAATCATTGTCGTTTCTTCTGCTCCGCAAATTCGTTATCCAGATTGCTACGGTATTGACATGTCAAGAATGAATAATTTTGTAGCATTTAAAGCATTAGTCGCACTCTTGAAAGAGAATGGAAAAATGAAATTGTTAGAGAAAGCTTACAAGCGTTGTAAAGCGCAAGAAAGCTTACCTGTTGACAGTATCGTTAATCATGTTGCGCCACTGTATGACTTGTTTAGCTATGAAGAGGTGAGCAATAAAATTGCCGAAATCATCACACCACCAGATATCAAACCTGAGATAAAGGTGATTTACCAAACCATTCCAGACTTGCACAAAGCTTGTCCAAATAACAAAGGAGATTGGTACTTTAGTGGTAATTATCCAACGCCAGGTGGCAATCGCGTCGTCAATCGTGCGTTTATTAACTACATGGAAGACCGTGATGAGCGGGCATATTAATTAGTTGGAAGTTGTTGGTTGGAAGTTGGTAGTGCAAGCGCGACTTGTACGCGACTTTCAAGTAAGGGCAGCCTTCCAACTAACAACTACCAACCAACAACTTGAAATTATTATGAAAAACTTAGTTCTTTTTTCTTTCTTAGCTTTGACCTTCGCTTTTATTTCTTGTAATGAAAAAGCGACAAGTGGTCCTTCTCACCCTGAATTTATGCTTGGTCAAACCTTTGATTTAGCTTTGGGAAAAACGATGCAATTGAAAGGTAGTGATTTTACTTTGAACTTTGCGGAAGTGACAGAAGATAGCCGTTGTCCTGAAGGTGTAAATTGTATTCGCGCAGGTGAGGTGATTTTTACATTGAATAGTCAATCTGTGAAAAAAGCACCGAAAAAAGAAGCAATGACGATGATTGGGGAGTATAAAATAACTGTTACTGCTGTTTCTCCTTATCCTAAAGACGGGGTGCAAATGGATAGAACGAGTTATGTGTTGAGTATGGTGGTGTCGAAGTAAAACTGGATATTCTACAGAAATAAACTTATATTTGTAAGAAAAGTAGCAAATGACTTTAGAAGCGGTTCAAATAGAAAGAAGGATTCTAAGTGTGGCGGACTATCACAAAATGATAGAAGCTAACATCTTGGGGGAAAATGACCGTGTTGAACTCATTTACGGTCAATTAATCAATAGGAGCGCAGTAAGTAGTTCGCATAGTGGTCGGGTCAATAGAATTTCAAGTTTCTTTATTCGAAATTTATCGCCTGAAAAGTATGTCGTTTGTGTGCAAAATCCAATTACACTGACCGCCGAAAATTCAGAACCTGAGCCAGATATTGTCATTGCAAATTATCGCGAAGATTTTTATACAGAAAGTCATCCCACGCCAGCGGATATTCATCTTTTAATTGAGGTTTCTAATACTACCTTGAATTACGACAGAAAGGTAAAAACAAAGCTTTACGCCGAATCTAATATTCCTGAATATTGGATAATTAATACTGATAAATCGGAGATTGAGATTTATAAAGAGCCGAAAAGTGGTGAGTACTCAGATGTGAAAAAATACAAAAAAGGAGATAAACTAAGGTTCTCTCTTTCTAAAGAAAAAATAGAAGTTAATACTCTATTAGGTTAATAAAGAAAGCCGCGCAGACATTTAAGTTTGCGCGGCTTTTATAGTATCCCAACCGTCCACCGTCAAGCGAAGCGGCCGTCTACCGTCCACCGTAAATTAAGGCTTAACCTCCGCCCCAAATATCTCCTCCAAACTCAATTCCTTCACAGTCCCCAAAGACTTCAAATACTCCATATCCACATTCTCTTTACTACCGAGAACCAATACAGTATATTTCCGTCCTTTGATATTTTTCTCTTGGAAAGCTTTCAATTCCTCTGGTGTGACCGTCTTCATTTTTTCGTAGACATCACTACGCAAATCGTAGTTGACACCACGGTCTTCCATACCACGATAATTCCAGTAAACACTACGGTCAGCTACGCGGTCTGTCTCAATCTTTTTCATAATTGACTGGCGTGACTGCTCAATTTGCTCAGGGCTATAAGGCATCGTTTCGATGATTTCTTGAATAGCCGTAATTGCATCTGGCATCTTGTCTGCCTGCGTACCAACATAAGCTTGGAAGTAGTGCGCGTCACGTACTTTACGCGGAGAAGCCGAGTAAGCATAAGCCGAATAAGCCAAAGCTTTACTCTCCCGAATTTCTTGAAAAACAATCGACGACAAACCGTAACCAAAGTATGTATTAAACAACTCAGACATCACATATTCGTCCTTGTTAAAGTTCTCAGAACCTTTCGACATCAACATTACTTCCGCCTGTACCATTGGAAAATCTACAAAAAGAACCTCCGTATCTGCTTGGTCAACTTCTGGATATAATTTTTCCTCTTTCAAAGGTTTTAGTTCCGCTTTTACTTTATGCTCTTGCTCTAAAACAGAAGCAACTTTTGGCATTTCCTGCGAACCGTAGTAGTAAATGCGGTGCTTATAATCCATTAAACCACGCAAAATTTCCGTCAATTTCTCTGGGTCTTGTGCGCGTAATTCACCTTCTGTTAAACGTGTATTGAAAGGATTTTCTTCACCATATTTCGCATAGTTAGACATCGCAGAACGCAAAATGGTACGCTTATCTTTCATGGAGTTGGCGCGCTTGACCATCATATCATCCACGACTTTGCCCCATGCCTCTGGATTTGCTTTCACATTGGATAAAATGTGTTCAAACAATTGCACACCTTCCTCAAAACTCTCATCCAAACCATTCAAAGTCACATAAACCCGTGAGTCACCCGCGAAAACATCAAAGCTCAACCCTAACTTGAAAAACTCTTGTTGCAATTGCTCTGGCGTATATTTATCCGTACCCAAGTAGGGCAACAGCGTCACCGCCAATGGAATAAGATTATCGTGTCTTTTCCCCATTTCCAATATGTAATTCATACTGAAAGTTGGGTTGTTTTTATTCTTTACATAATCTAAAGGAACACCTGTCGAAAGCTCCTGCTTTGCGATTTTGTCTTCGTAATTTAAGAACTCAGGCTTTAAGCGAGTCGCCTCACGCGCTAAAAATTCTTTAGTGAAAGCTGATTGCTCCTCGCGATTAACATCAATTGGAGTAATCGCTGGTTTCTCTACTTTTGTCTGACTCGTATCTTCGCCCGTACGCTTGTAAATGACTACGTAATTGTTGTTAAAACGCGTTTTTGCAAACTCAACAATATCCGCTTTTGTCAATTTTTCCATGTCTTTAAATCGGTTCACATATTGCGACCAATCTAAGCCAAGAATAAAAGCAGTTGTCATGAAATAGGCACGCGCATTATTACTTTCATTGCCTCTAATCTCACCCAACTTCTTATCTTTAATCACGGCTGGCAAAAGCCATTCTTCAAACTCCCCATTCTTCACTTTCTCCAATTCTCCTAATAATAACTTCTCAACATCTTCCAGAGTCTGACCTTCACGTGGTTTACCTGTCATAGAAAATTTAGAAAAATCTTCTAATGTCTGCGCACCTGCACGCGCTGAAAGTACCTTTTGTTGCTGCATCAAATTCAAATCCATCAGACCCGCCTGACGATTGTACAAAATACCACTCAACAAACTCATTTTCGCCACATCATCCGAACCTGCACCGTCAAAACGCCAAGCCATTTGCACAGATTCCGCTTCTTGTCCCAATACTTCTTTGCGCACAACTTCCGTCAATTCTGGCTGCTTTTCAAAAGTAAAAGGCTCCACAGGTTTTGGTGTATAAGTCCCAAAAGTCTGCTCTGCCATAGCCACCGCATCATCTGGATTAAAATCACCAGAAAGGATAATTGCCATATTGTTCGGCACGTAATATTTCTTGAAATATTCTTGAATCTTAACGTGCGAAGGATTTTTTAAATGCTCCCCTTTTCCTATCGTCGTTTGTGTTCCATAAGGGTGTGTCGGGAAAAGTTCTGCATTCATCGCCGCGCTCACCTTACGGAAATCACGGTCTTGATTGATATTAAATTCCTCATAAACAGCCTCTAACTCCGTATGGAAAAGACGCAAAACAACCTGCTTAAAACGCTCACTCTCCAATTCCATCCAACGTCCTAATTCATTCGTTGGCACATCATTAATGTAAACCGTTTGCTCCACATAAGTATAAGCATTCGTGCCTTTCGCGCCGAGTGCGCTGACCATTTTATCGTACTCATTCGCGGCTACCAATTTGGCAGCATCATTAGATGTTTGGTCAATTTGAGCATAGATAGCTTTACGTTTTGCCGAGTCCGTTTCCATGCGGTGCGCCTCGTACAAATCTGAAATCTTAGTCAATAAAACCTGTTCTTTTTCCCAATCCAAAGCCCCTATGTTCTTAGTCCCCTTAAACATCATGTGTTCCAGATAGTGTGCCAAGCCTGTCGTCTCCGCAGGGTCATGTTTAGAGCCTGCGCGTACGGCTATGTTCGTCTGCACGCGCGGCTCGTCCGCATTGACAGACATATACATTTTCATTCCGTTTTTGAGGGTATAAATCTTGACGCCAATCGGGTCGCCAGGTACAGTTTCGTATTCGTATTTAATCTCCGAGAGAGTTGCTGTCGTCATATTATTTTTTTCGAGTAATGGAGGACTTTTAGAAACGCTTGACTGTGCGATTAAGTTGCCGCAACAAGCTAAAATAAGGAGTGTGAGGATGTTTTTCATGGTTAAGAATTTTGGATATGATTGTGGATGCGGTGTCTGACGCTTATAATGAAGTAAAAGAAGTGAAATTGATAATTTTACTTTGATTTTAAGCAAATGTGAGCGTCGGACACCTGTAAGTTATTATTAAAAATGAAGATAAGAAACATCAAGGAAGGGAAGGTAGAAAGGGCATTGATTTTGGGAAATATTAACATTAGGGGGTTTATTAGAGAATTAATTATTGAAAAGTTGTAAATTTAGGTTTGAGTACCTTCTACCTAATAAACTTGATAAGCCTATGAAGTTTTGGATTATATTTTTGCTTGGTATTTTCTGTCATTCTGTTTGGGGACAAACTTTCAACAAACGATTTGATTTATCCTCTCCCAATAGCCTCTTTGGGAGTGTAATCGCAACAGATAGCATGTATTATGTGACAGGAACAAAAATTGATTCTCTACCTCCTTACTTACCTCATGGTTTTTTCGCGAGTATCGATTTAACAGGTGAAATGACATTACTCAATTTTGAAAGAGATACGCAATATGTTAAATATCGAGGCTTTCCATATTTACATAAATTAGATGATACTTTTATTGTAGGTGGAAAAAGGGTTGCTACAATAGGTTTTGCATTATTAAGCAAATTAGATATATATGGAAATATTATTTGGGAGAGGGAATTTCAAAGTTATCATGCTGAGGAAGAAAATTACGGAATAGGAGTAGGTGATTTAGCTGTAGCTTCTGATAAATCAGTGTATATGCTTAATAGCATAATCTCTATTTTAGGTAAAAACCAAAAAGCGATAATAAAGACAGATTCTGTAGGGAATACTGTCTGGCACGAACTTCAAGGAGATGCATCAGATGATAGCAGAAGTGGTGTTATTTCAATGGCAAGTGATGGCAGCATTTGGATGGCTCAGACAATAGTTGATGATGATTTTTCCTTACCTCTGTTTAAGTTTCAAACTCGAACTTCAAAAATAGACACATCTGGAAATCTTCTATGGGAGCACATAACTCCTCTAAGTCAAGGACAAATAGGCTACATAGGCGGACTTGTCGAAGCAGACGACGGCGGCTTAATCATCAATGCCCTTTACGGCTACGAAAATCAAGACGGCTGGCCACGCTACATGGAATGGGAAAAATACATCTATAAAATCAGTAGCGAAGGAGAATTGGTTTGGGAGTTGGAGATACCTGCTCCTTGGTTGTCGACTGTGCAAGTAGCTTGGCGAATGATAAAAGTAAGTGATGGTTCAGGTTACGTAGCTATCGCAGATGATTTGCATTATAGCGGATTTGATGGAGATAGTATTTCTTATCACGGTTGGATGGGAAAGATAGATGATAATGGAAATCTACTTTGGGCGCGGACATACACAGGAGTGGACTCTGATGATAATCGACAATTGTTGTATGACGTAAAAGAAGCATCTAACGGTGGTTTTGTTGCTGTAGGTTTTTCAAGAGATTACACGGCTGATACCTTACAACAACAAGCTTGGATAATCAAAACAGACGAATACGGCTGCATCGTCCCAGGCTGCAATATCACCTCTACCAAAGACCCCGAGACCAGTCAAATCAGCCTATCCCTCTATCCTAATCCGAGTTCAGATATTTTAAACATCTGGTATGCGAGTGCGGACTTTAATCCGCGTCAGCCGCCGCAGTTTCAGGTGACAGATATGCAGGGACGTGTCTGGAAAAGTTTTAGTGCCGATACGAATAATGTGACTTTGATGTTGTCGGTGCAAGATTTGCCCGTGGGGTCTTATGTTTTGACTTGTTCGGAGAAAGAGGGAGGATTGCCTTTTGTGATAGCGCGGTAGTTTTGATGTAATAAAGACTTTGATTTAATAAGGCTTCAAAGAGAATTCGGTTCTCTTTGAAGCCTTTCTTTTTTCAGAAAAATAAACCCCCAAATCACGAACAAATTCCCCTCAATAATTGTCTTCCTTTCTGAACTAATTAACCGACTGTATATGACATTATCTCCAATTCGCCGCTTTTGGAATATATTAAAACGATATAAACCTGAATTGCGACAAATATATGCCTGTGCTATATTTATAGGTATCGTGAATTTAACACTACCTCTGGGTATTCAAGCTATTATTAACTTTATTCAAACGGGTGAAATGACCTCGTCTTGGGTAGTTTTAGTTGGCTTTGTCCTAATTGGTATTGCCGTGACGGGAATGCTGCAAGTTCTACAATTACGGATTGTGGAAAACATCCAACAAGACCTTTTTGCGCGCTCAGCCTTTGAGTTCGCTTATCGTATTCCTCGTATTACGTTTTTACAATTAGATAAAACGCATGCCCCAGAGTTGGTTAACCGTTTTTTTGATACTCTGACTATCCAAAAGGGACTGCCAAAAATTTTAATTGATTTTTCCTTGGCCATTTTTCAAATAACGTTTGGTTTACTCTTATTGGCAGTCTATAGTTCTTATTTTATCATCTTAGCTTTTGTACTCGTTGTTGTAATGTGGCTAATTTTTAAAATAACAGGACCAAAAGGACTGGAAACTGCACTCAAAGAGAGTAAGTATAAATATAACATGGCGCACTGGTTGGAAGAAATAGCTCGTGTCAATCGTAGTTTTAAACTTAATCTGGATGGCGGATTACATCTCCGTAGAACAGATGAAGGTGTCGTAAATTATATCACTGCTCGTGAAAAACACTTTGGTGTACTTATTGGACAATTTCGCCTTTTTATTGCCTTTAAGGTCATTTTAGCTGCTGGACTCTTAGTTTTAGGAGGAATTCTGGTTTTTGAAAATCAAATGGACATCGGGCAGTTTGTTGCTGCAGAGATTGTTATTATCCTCATTATCAATTCGGTCGAAAAAGTCTTACGTATTATCGATACTATCTATGATGTATTGACTGCTTTAGAAAAAATTGGCTATGTGACGGATATGCAATTAGACAAAAGTGTCGGCACAGCCTTAATTGAAGATAGTAAAGCATTATCTGTTAGAGCGGTTGATATCGAATTTGGTTTTCCTGATGAGAAAGCTAAAATTATTGAGAATTTATCTTTCGATATCGCTGCTGGTAGTAAGGTCGTATTATCAGGTAAATCAGGAAGTGGTAAAACCCTTTTACTACATATAATAGCAGGTATTCATAGTATTCAGGGAGGGACAATTTATATAAATAATATTCCTTTTCTAAATTATGAAAGAGAGGACTTGTATAAACACATCGGTATTTCATTTCCTTCCAATCAGCTTTTTGAAGGCACATTCCGAGAAAATCTTACCATGGGGAAAGATATTTCTGATAAGAAAATGTCAGAAATTTTGAAAGTCCTATATCTAAATAAATACTTTGCACATCAACCTAAAGGTTTGGATACTTTAATAGATAGTGGAGGACGTCGACTGCCAGGGTCTGTTATTCGTAAGTTGCTCTTAGCGCGTATTCTGATTAAGGAGCCACAACTCTTATTGTTAGAGGAACCATTACAGTCTGTAGAAGCTGGAGAACGCTCACGTATCGTTGATTATATCATGGATGATGCAAGAGATTGGACAGTTTTGGTTGTTTCAGATTATGAAGGCTGGGAGAGGAAATGTACACAAGTCTTGCGTTTAGGAGAATAGTCTATTTATCAAACAATTCTATTCTTTTGATTTTACTAAATTTAATAAGCAATTTAAGATGCTCAATATATCACCAGGCAATCGCATAGGAACCTTGAACACAAAGGACTACAAGTCCTTTGGAATGTTGCGTAAGAGTGGCATCAAACGCCTTTCAGTTTTACTGATTTCGGGTTTGCTATTAGGTATTTTCCTATTTTTATTTTTGCCTTGGACGCAAAATATCGAAGCGAAAGGCTATGTAACGACTCTTTCTCCAGAAGACCGCCCGCAGGCTATTCAATCTATTATCACAGGTAGATTAGAAGAATGGTATGTCCGCGAGGGCGATTTTGTGGAGGCAGGTGATACAATTATCCGCTTGTCGGAGGTCAAAAACGAATATCTTGACCCCGAATTGGTTGAGCGTACTTCTGAACAGGTCGATGCCAAATCACAAAGTGTGGAGGCTTACGATGGCAAAGTCAAAGCTCTGGAAAATCAATATAGAGCTTTGGAAGAATCCTTGAAGTTAAAATTGGCGCAAACGCGCAATAAGATAATACAAGCACGTAATAAAATTAGTATTGATAGCACTAATTTGGCGGCTTTGCAGGCGAATTTCAAAATTGCTGAAAATCAATTGGAACGAACGCAAACACTCTATGACAAAGGCTTGAAAACGCAGACAGAACTACAGGATAAAGAACTGAAAATACAAGAGTCTTCCGCTAAGATTGTTTCGCAACAAAATAAATTACTCAACCAACGTAATGAGCTCAGTAACTTATTCATAGAATTATCCTCGATAGAAAGAGATTATTCAAATAAATTAGCTAAATCATTGTCTGATAAGCAATCTGCTTTGACTGCGCGATTTGAAAGTGTTGGTTCCGTCGCTAAGCTGCGTAATCAACTCAGCAATTACAATCTACGCCAAGGTATGTATGCTGTCGTTGCACCACAGTCTGGTTACGTCAACGGAGCTATCAAGAAAAGTATTGGTGAAATCATTAAAGAAGGTACAGATATCGTCGTCATTATGCCCGAAAAGTATAATCTGGCGATTGAAGCTTATTTGAGACCGCAAGATGTTCCATTAATGAATACTGTTAGTGGTGTTCGTTTGCGTTTTGATGGTTGGCCAGCAATTGTGATTAGTGGTTGGCCAGAGGCATCTACAGGTGTTTTTGACGGAAAGATAGCAGCAGTTGACCGCATTATCAGCGATAAAGGAAAGTATCGTATCTTAATCAGTCCAGATGATACAGAGCGAAGCTGGCCCGAAGAATTGAGGATTGGTACGGGAGTAAATGCTTTTATTTTGTTGCAGGATGTACCTATTTGGTATGAGTTGTGGCGACAGTTAAATGGCTTCCCTACTGATTATTATACAGATAAAGATAAGGACGAAAAAGAAAAAGAAGTCAAGCGTAAAGCTCCAATAAAGTCCGTAAAGTAAAATTTGAATAGACAAACTCACAAACGTAGAACTTGTAATATTTTTACATGCAAAAACATAAAATATTTAGTATTCTCATTCTTTTTATATTTTTTGTTACGACAGCTCGTGCGCAGTCTGACACGACAGTTTTGACTTACAAAGAGTATTTGTACAGTGTATTGAGCCAACATCCTCTGACTAAGCAAGCAGAGTTGAAATTGGACGAGGCACGGGCAGAAATTTTGGCTGCTAAGGGTAATTTTGACCCGAAAATTAGTTCTGACTGGGCACAGAAAAATTTTGATGATAAACTGTATTACCGTATTTTTTCAACTAAACTACAAGTGCCGACGCGCTTGGGCTTGGATGTCGTGGCAGGCTACGAAAATACAGATGGTGAATTCTTAAATCCTGAAAATAAAACGGATAACTTCGGGTTGTGGAACCTTGGCGTAGAAGTAAATTTATTGCAAGGATTGCTAACTGATGAGCGCAGGACAGCACTTCGACAAGCTCGCATCTATCAAAATATGGCCGAGAATCAGCGACAACTTATGCTTAATGAGATTGTACTTTCTGCCTCTGATGCTTATTTGATGTGGCAAAAATTTACAGAAAAACAAATTATCATAGAGGAGAATATTGAGCTGGCACGCACCTATTTTATTAGCACGAGGACGTCTTTTGAGAATGGAGAAAAAACGGCAATGGACACCTTAGAAGCCTATATCTTAGAGCAAGATGCCTACGTCCTACTGCGTAAAAATGAAACCAAATTAACCAAAGCAAGACAGAATGTAGAAAATTTTTTGTGGGTCAATAATTTTCCCGTAGAATTACAATCGACGACTCTTCCAGAGTCTTTAGCACAACCTGTTTTTGATATATCGTCAACTATTATCCTCAATGATGATTTAACGCAAAACCCAATTATTGCTGAAAAACTTAACAAACAAGCGTATTTTCAAGTAGAACAACGCTTAAAACGAGAGAAGTTAAAACCAAAATTAAAAGCAAAATTCAACCCTCTTTTGGCTACCTCTGATGACGGTCTTACTCCTGTATATTCGCCTGCAGACTACAAGTGGGGTTTTGACTTTTCGATGCCTTTGCTAATGCGGAGCGCGCGTGCTGGTGTACAGAAAGGTGAAATCAAGCTACAAGAAATTGCTTTAGACATTCAGAATAAAAGCAATGAATTACAAAATAAAATCGAAAATAGCCGCCAACAACAGCGTATTTTAAACGAACAAATCGCCCTACAAGTCCAAAATAATGAAGGTTATCGCCTTTTATTAGAAGGAGAAAATGATAAGTTTCGCTTTGGTGAAAGTTCTGTTTTCCTACTAAACAAAAGACAGGAAAAATATATTGACGGACGAATGAAGTTGGTAGATTCTCAGATTAAGTTACAGCAAGAATTTTTAGATTATTTGTATTTAACGAATGATTTGATTGAGGAGTAAAATTTTGTTTCTTTTACTTACCTTCGTGGCGAGAAAATAATCAAGATACCTCTATGTGAAGGTGTCGGACACTTCAATCAAGCAAAAGCGACAAAATTCAATATTTGCCGTGAGTTTAATCAGAAGTAGTGTCTGACACCTGTTATTATGAGATTATCAAAAAACAGGTGTCAGACGCTACCTTTTGCTCGAATTTTGGGTAAACTTACTTTTTCTGTTTTTTTGAAAATGAAGCGTCCGACACCTTTCGTAACACACAGGTGTCAGACGCTACTCTTTGCTCAAATTCTGGGTAAACTTACTTTCCTGCTTTCTCGAAATTAAAGTGTCCGACACCCACTGTAAAAATATTCCAAGCGATGTCTGATACTACAGAAAAAAAACTCTTCCTCCTCGACGGTCATGCCTTAGTTTACCGCGCGCATTTTGCCTTTATTTCGCGTCCTTTGATTAACTCGAAGGGGCTGGATACTTCTGCTATTACGGGTTTTGTACGCTCTTTATGGGATATTATTCGCAATCAAAAACCGACGCATATTGCTGTTGCTTTTGACCCAAAGGGTGGTACTTTTCGGAATGAAGTTTTTCCAGAGTATAAGGCAAATCGAGAAGCGCAACCAGAACCTATCAGTATCGCATTTCCATACATCAAGGAGATTGTACGTGGTTTCAATATTCCAATAATTACAGTGGATAATTATGAGGCAGATGATACAATAGGGACAATAGCAAAACAGGCAGAAAAGGAAGGTTTTAAGGTGTATATGGTGACGCCAGATAAGGATTATGCACAGTTGGTATCAGAAAATATTTTCATGTACAAGCCCGCACGCATGGGGAATGGTATTGAGATATTAGGCGTGCCGGAGGTTTTGGAAAAGTGGGAAATTGAGCGTGTTGAACAAGTGATTGATATTTTAGGAATGCAGGGAGATGCAGTAGATAATATTCCTGGACTGCCTGGTATTGGAAAGAAAACGGCTATCAAATTGTTAAAGCAATTTGGTAGTATGGAAGGACTTTTAGCAAACACAGACCAACTAAAAGGCAAGCAAAAAGAAAAGGTTGAAATGTATGCCGAGCAAGGTCTTTTATCTAAACGATTGGCGACGATTGATATCAACGTTCCGATACAATTTAATGCGGACAACTATACTATGGATGAGCCAAACAAAGAAGTATTGGCAGAGATATTCAAGGATTTAGAATTCCGTAGATTAGCAACGCAAATCTTAGGCGAAGAGGCTGCTCCAACTCCTGCCTCAGATGGGCAAATGAACCTCTTTGGAGGTGCTGCGACGGCTGCTCCCGTTCGTAAGAAAAAAGTGGCGCCTGCTGCACACTCTGTTGCAGACCATAATATTCACAGCATTGAGCATGACTATAAGCTCATGGACACCCCAGATTTGCGTAAAGAGCTGATAGATTTATTATCAAAACAAACAAGCATTACTTTTGATACAGAGACGACGGGAATTGATGCGAATGAGGCAGAATTGGTGGGTATGTCTTTTGCGGTAAAAACGAAGGAAGCCTACTATGTACCTGTACCTGCTGACCAAAATGAGGCAAAAGCTATTGTAGCAGAGTTTAAAGCTATCTTTGAAAATGAGGCGATTGAAAAGATTGGTCAAAACTTGAAGTATGATGCTCTGATGTTGAAATGGTATGGTGTAGAGGTGAAAGGAAAGTATATCGATACGATGATAATGCACTATCTTTTAGAGCCAGAATTGCGCCATGGAATGGATTATCTTTCGGAAACTTATTTGAGCTATCAGCCTGTCAAAATTGAGTCTTTAATTGGTAAAAAAGGTAAAAATCAACTCTCCATGCGTGACATTCCTGTCGAAAAGGTGGTTGAATATGCCTCAGAAGATGCGGACGTGACCTTACAGCTAAAAGAATATCTAGCACCAGAATTAGCGAAAGAAGGATTTCAGGAATTGTATGATAAAGTGGAAGAACCAATGATAAAAGCATTGGTACAATTGGAATATAATGGAATAAAATTAGACTCTCAATTTTTACATGATTACTCGAAAGAGTTTGATGCAGAATTGAAGCAGTTGGAAAAAGACATTTACGATATTGCAGGAAGTCCATTTAATATTGCTTCACCAAAACAAGTTGGTGTCATCCTTTTTGAGCGTTTGGAAGTACCTTACCGTTGGAAAAAAACACCCTCAGGTCAGTATAAAACGGGGGAAGAAATTCTCACCGAATTAGCACCCAAAACGCCAATTATTGAAAAAATATTACGTTTCCGTGGATTAACGAAGTTGAAATCAACTTATATTGATGCTTTACCAAATATGGTAAATCCACGCACAGGACGCATTCATTCTTCTTTTAATCAAGCATTGGCAGCGACGGGGCGTTTGAGTTCTTCTAATCCAAACTTGCAGAATATCCCAGTCCGTACGCCAGAAGGCGCAAAAGTGCGGGAAGCATTTGTGCCACGCGATGAAAATTACGTAATTTTAGCAGCTGATTATTCTCAAATTGAGTTACGCTTAATCGCAGAAATCAGTGGAGATGAAGCCATGTTAGAAGCTTTCCAAAAAGGGCAAGACATTCACACGGCGACTGCCGCACGTGTGTTTGGAGTGCCATTAGAGGAAGTCACTCGCGAGCAACGTGGACGCGCGAAAACAGTCAACTTCGCCGTCGTTTATGGTGCAGGTGCAACTAATTTATCTAAACAATTAGACATCTCGCGCAAAGAAGCCAGCGAACTTATCCAAAACTATTTTGCTCAATTCAACGGCTTAAAAACCTGGATGGACAAAGTCGTCGAGCAAGCTCGTGAAGACGGATATGTCACTACGATGATGGGACGCCGCCGCCAACTCCGTGACATCAACAGTAAAAACGGAATGCTCCGCAGCCACGCAGAACGCAACGCGGTCAATACACCCGTACAAGGTACAGCTGCTGACATGATTAAGTTGGCAATGGTCGAAGTTCATAAATTTTTAATGGAAGGTGATTACAAAACTAAGATGGTTTTGCAAGTGCATGATGAGTTGGTTTTTGATGCGCATAAAGATGAACTGGAAGAATTAAAGCCAATTATCGAAGAGAAAATGAAGAATGCTTTGCCTAATTTGAAAGTGCCGATTTTGGTGGGAATGGATGAAGGTGCGAATTGGTTGGAGGCGCATTAAGAGGCAGGGGTGATTGGTTCTAAATTTTGTTACTATTTTGGTCCAAATCATTCCCGGCAGGGTTTCCCCTTTAGGGGAGTCAGGGGTTAAAAACGGCGAATTTGCTCGCATTTACCTCCCTTCCGTCCCTCCTAAAGGAGGGAAACCCTACCGGGAGTGACTTAGAGCAGCTCTTAAATTAGAACCAATCAACCCTGATTAAGAGGGGGGAGAGTTGTGGGTTGTTATCTCCTAAAAACTCCAATCCCTACTCCATGTATCAATCACATCAATAGAAACTTTCCAGTTTGTGTCCGTTTTTGAAATATTAGAATTAGCCAATACGCCATAAAAACCCAAACGTAGCCGACGACGTGCACCTAATTTAAACACGCGTTCTAGTCCTAAAAATACCTCTTCATGACGGAAATTGCTGTCTCTTACATACAAAAATCCACCGCCGACAACAGTTCGAATGCGTGTCTTTTTTAACAAAGGAATATTATTAATCAATGCACCATTAAAGTGGTGAATGTGGTGCGCTTCAAAGAAAATATTTGTTGTCGTCAATGCCGTATCTAAAGATTGGAAAGTATACAATGGGTTTGAATACAATATCGGGTCAGACTGGCGGAAACGTTTTAAATCAACGAATCTTAAGTCTTTTGTATTTAAAAATTGACCAGAGATAAGTGTGTATTTAGAATTTCCGAATGCACCAAAAGTCACATCTTGATTAATCCCAAATTCGAGATAATCAAAATCAATATCACTGCCGAAAACTCTATTCCACCCTCTTCGATGTTCGATGCTAAAGGTTGGCCATTTACTATTCAAAACAATCTTTCGATTAGGTTCTGTCATGAATTTTTGACCTGGTGTATAAGATAGATTAACACGCGAAATGAATGCTTTATAAGGGTCAAAGTCCATCGGTTCTGGCTGATTTTCAATCCAATCATTCAAAAAGGTATAACTATCCAAATTGGCAATAGACTGGCGATTACTCATCGAGAAGTCCGTATATAAATACAAGCCATTCACTATCTCAAAACTATGTCTTAATTGCACCGCATCGTGTAAAATGTAATTAAAAACACTTAATTGATTTAAAAAAGCATCGTAAGGATTGATAGAGGCAAAATCACGCTGTATTTCAAAACTAAGGGTCGCTAATTTGTGTGGGTTATAACGAAACCAAGCATCAAAATCGCCTTGGAGGTCTTTGTTTTTTATTCCAATATCTGGATTGATAGAGGTTCTTAATATCTTTCCATTCTCCCAGCGTTTAAACCACGAGACATATGGTCCTAATCGCCAGCCACCAATGACTTCAAAACCTAGTAAAGAAGGTAAAGACCCTATATAGAGTTGCTGCTTTTTTGTATAATCTCTAAAACCGACACCTTCCCATAGTATTTCTATCGGTCTTATTTTATTGTACAGTTCTTGCATAGAGTCTTTATACGCAGGACTGTCGTGGTAAACCTCGATGCTATCGCGGATTTGGACTAATTTTACTTCCTCTTCCGTTAGTGGTTCTGGTCGAGAACTATTCCAATAAAGACTATCTTTTTCGTAGGCATCTTTGGTCGTGACAACTACCTCGCTGCCAAAGAATTTTTCAGGAAATTCATAATTGTTTTGATAATTAGAATAGAGTAGAGTGGTATTTCCTTTAAATGTTTTTGATTTCCCTTGTTTCGTTTCGTATATCATTTCTTGACGTGTTGGAATCCAAGTGCCGTCCGCCAATTTTTCATAATCTTGTTTCAATCTAAATTCATCAAAAAACTTTAAACCTCCTTTGCTAAATTTGAAATCTAAGCGATTTATATTCCAAATGCCTTCATTGATATAAATGTGACCACTACAGGTTGCATTACCAACTTTTCGTGGTATTACCTTGATTTTATGCACCAAAATGCCATTTTCCTCTTTACTTTCTATCAGTTTGTATTTGTAAGAAACAATCGAAGTACGGGAGATAGGGGAGATTAAAGGTGTTTCTGCGATGCCATTTAATTGCACCATATTCCGATAAAAATTAAAATCAGTCTCTTCAAAACGTGGAATAAACAAGCCAGCTTTACTGCCATAGAGTTTGTAAGCTGTACGTTCTTCGCGATACTTTTTGGGAAATTGATAGTTGACTTCAACTTCCATTTCTATTAGATTCAGACTTGCTAAAAACTTATTCTGTTCTTCTTCAGCTTTCTTTTTGGCGACTTCAAATGGGTCTTCGGGTTCTCCATTTTCGTCTAGTTTTGTTAGCTCATCATTATTCTCCTTAGCTGGTTTTTTATTCTTTTTCTCAATACTTTCTATCTCTTCTTTTGCCTTGACATATACATCCGTTTTAAAACTTTTTATAGAAGCTAAATAGTCTTTTTTATTGTCGATTACTTTTTGAATAATAGCATAGGCAGGGTCGCGCTTAGAAGCTTTAACGACTACTTCTTCTAACTCAATATTGGATTCTTCCATTCTAAAATCCTTGATAATATCTTCTTCTTCAATATTAAGATTGTAGGTCAAAGTCTCATAGCCAACTGCCGTTATTACAAAGTCATATTCACCTTTAGCTGGTAAACCTAGATAGTATTTTCCTTCAAAATCGGCAGAGGTTCCCGATTGAATTTGTTTCACAAAGATATTTGCATAAGGAATGGGTTCACCTGTTTTATTCAAAATATAACCCGTTGCACTCTGTGCATTGACAAAGTTAACTATGAATAGTAATAATGAAAAGATAAAAGATATACGGAATATGGATGTATTGCTCAATGCTTTTGGTTTGTTATGTAGTGATAAGT
>CAZQTE010000062.1:6281-18768 GCA_964595615.1 uncultured Saprospiraceae bacterium | reverse complement strand
ATTTAACAAGATTTCATTATAAAATGAATATGTCCTGTCTGCCATGTGTTTCTTTGAAAAGCGCATTGCAGTTTCTTTTCCTGCAATAGATAGTTGTGTTTTTAGCTTAGTATTGTTTGACAAAGTTAATATATTTTCTGCTAATTTTTCTATATCTCCTATAGGAGCTAATAAAGCATTTGTTTCATGTTCCAAATATTCAGGAATGCCTCCTGCATTAGTTGAGACTACAGATACATTAGATATCAATGCATCTAATACGGATGTACCTAGACCTTCTGTCTTTGATGTGAACAAGAAAATATCTAACTCTGGGAGAATAGATGAAATGTCCTTTCTAAAACCCGTAAGGCTAATATGCTCTTTTAAATTTTTTTCTTTAATTAAATTTTCAATCTGTGAGCGTTCTCCTCCGTCTTCTCCAATAATGAAAAAATGTGCAGAGAGACCACTATTTATAAGTATTTCTGCAGTATTAATGAAAGTGAAATAATCTTTATGAGGAGCGATAGCAGCTACATTGCCTATCAATATTTTATCAGCTGAAATTTTATATTCTTCTCTTAAAATACCTTGTGGTGAACTTGAAAAGCGATTTAGGTCAATACCATCATAAACAACTTCCAATATTGATTTATTTTGAATGGTAGGTCTAATAATCTCTTTAATTTTTTTTGAAACACAAAGAATTTTTGCCACTTCTTGATGATTATATTTCCATAAAGTAAATCGTTTATTCTTTAAAGGAAAATCAACTCGTCTACTAATGACAATAGGTATTTTATTGCTGAAAAGCGTAGCTGTCAATGTCGCTATAGTCAAGGCGCGACTATCATGTACATGAATGAGGTCAATTTTATTTTTGGTGCAAATCTTTTTTAATCGCCAAACGGTAATTGGACTATAAGCAAAGGTTTTGCTGAATACAAAAGTTCTAAACTTTTCTTGCTGAGCATAGTTACTCATCACAGAATTTGTGGGACAAAAAAGAACTTGTTCAATATTTCTCTCACGTAGTTCTTCCATTAGCCAAGCGATTTGTTGTTCGCCGCCGCGCCAAGAGGTTGGAGTGGAAATATGAAGAATACGCATATTGAGGATTTTAGGAGTGTAGAAGTCAGGGCGCAAGAGTCAGGCTGTATTATTATTGTTTACTGGCTGACTCCTTACCCTCGCCTCCAGACTCCTCATTAATTACACAAAATAACGAAAAGAAAACCGCAGAAAAAAGTCAGCAAAATTACTTGTTCCTACAAGAAAAAAACTTAACTTGCCTGCTTAATCCTTTTGCTTATGAAAGCAGTCATTCCCGTTGCTGGGGCAGGCACTAATCTTCGTCCATTAACTTACACACAACCTAAGCCGCTAATACCGGTGGCGGGCAAACCTATTATTTCCTTTATTGTAGAGCAATTAGTGGAAATGGGCGTGCGCGATTTTGTATTTGTGATTGGTTATTTGGGAGAGAAGATACAGAATTTCATGGAAAAAGCTTATCCTGATTTAAACACCACTTTTGTGACACAGGAAAATCGCAGGGGTTCAGGTCATGCGATATGGACGGCACGTGAAGAGATAAAAGGAGAGGATGAGATTATTATTTTTTTTGGCGACACCATTATTGATGCAGATTTTAAAACTATAATGGAGTCTCCTTCTTCTTGTCTTGGTGTTAAAAGAGTAGATGACCCTCGAAAATTTGGGGTCGTGGAGTATGGCAAAGATTGTATAGTAACTAAAGTCGTAGAAAAGCCAAAAATCCCAAAGTCTAATATGGCAATGGTTGGTTTTTATAAAATCCTCGAAGTTGATTTACTTCTTGAAGTGCTAGATAAAAAAATACAAAGTAACAGCATTGGTGAAGGGGAGGAATATCCTCTAACGAATGGACTAATGAGCATGATAGAACGTGGTGCAAAATTAACTGTTACAAAAGTAAACAACTGGTTTGATTGTGGACGAAAAGAAATTCTTTTAGAAACCAATGCGACTCTTTTGGACAAGGAGGGCTACGCTTCTTCTCACTTACCAACTTACGATAATTCTATCGTTATTCATCCTGTTAGTATTGGCGAAAACTGTAAAATTACCAATTCAATTATAGGACCTCATTCTACAATAGGTGATAATGCCGTTATTGATTCAGCGATTGTTCGCAACTCTATTATTGGAAATTATGCTTCTTTAAAAGAAGTAGTTTTGCAAAATTCAGTAGTAGGAAATGATACAGCTATCACAGGAATGCGCCAAAGCTTAAATATAGGCGATAATACCGAGATTGATTTTAGTTAAAAAGTACATTCAAATAGAGTTTGAGTGAAAAATATTTGTACAAATAGAGCTAATACGGACAATCATAGCAATTGAAATCGTTTTTCCTACCAACTACCAACCTTCAACTACCAACTATTTTGTACCTTCGCGCTTCTTTTTCGGGTTTCATTGTTCTTATATTATATGGAAGATTTAAAGTCACAAGTAAATACGGAAAACCTCCCGCGCCATATTGCAATCATTATGGACGGAAATGGTCGTTGGGCAAAGCAACATGGGAAGCCACGTGTTTTTGGACACCAAAGTGGTGTCAAAGCTGTGCGTGAAACGACCGAGGCTGCCGCAGAATTAGGTGTAGAGTATTTAACACTTTATGCATTTTCTACAGAGAATTGGAATCGTCCCAAATTTGAAGTCAATGCTTTAATGGCTCTTTTGGTAGAAACTATCAGAAAAGAAGTAAAGACTTTAAATAAAAACAATATTCGACTAGCAGCGATAGGTGATTTGACAAGATTGCCCGAAAAAAGTCAAAAAGCTTTGCAAAAAGCTATAGATGATACTTCTGGGAATACACGCATGACACTCGTATTAGCATTAAATTATAGTGCAAAATGGGAGATAATGAATGCTGTGAAATCATTGGCTTCACAAGTAGAAGAGGGAGAATTGACCTCTAAAGCAATAAACGAAGAGACTTTTGCAAATGCTTTGGCTACGAAAGGAATGCCAGACCCCGAATTACTAATTCGGACTTCGGGAGAGACGCGAATTAGTAATTTTCTACTGTGGCAAATAGCTTATTCTGAATTATATTTTACGCCAACTTTTTGGCCAGATTTCAGAAAAAACAATTTATACAAAGCCATTTTGGATTATCAAAATCGCGAAAGACGCTTTGGTAAGACGAGCGAGCAGATTGCGAAGTAAGAAAATTCGTTCTTTGACAAATCCCCCCGTACCTCGGTCGGGGGGATTTGTCAAAGAACCAGAAAATTTACATAGCGCATACAACTTTAAGTAAATATCAAGACACCTTATAGGTAGTTTTGAATGTTCTGACAATATTTTTTGAAAAAGAACATTCTATGAGTCTTATTGATACTTTCAAATTAATTGAAAAGATTTTAATAAGAAAATAATAACGGAAACTTCAGAATGAAAAAATTTATCCGAATAGCAGCAGTACTGATGTGTTTAACAGGATTTTTTACTCCTGCGATACAAGCACAAGTGGATGGGGAAACTCCCGTCGCAGACTACTCTGCACCAAAAGATTATGAGATTGGTGGCTTGAAAGTAACTGGCGCCAACTTTAGTGACGAAAATGCACTTTTGTCTATTGCTGGTTTTAAAGTAGGAGATAAAGTACGTATTCCAGGTGGAGATATTCCTCGTGCGATTAAAAATTTATGGAAACTTCGTCTATTTACCGATGTTCAGATTTATAAAGAAAAAACTATTGGAGATGTCGTCTTCTTAGAAATTTATGTCCAAGAACGCCCGCGTCTATCTCGTCACTCTTTTACAGGTGTGAAAAAAGTAGATCATGATGATTTGAATGATGAGGTAAATAAATACCTTTCAAAAGGAGGAATTGTAACCGAAAACATCAAGGTCAATGCTGCCAATGGTATTAATGAATACTATGTAGGAAAGGGATTTTTAGATGTTGCTACTAATGTAAAAGAATATCCAGATACTTTACGTACCAATTCTGTCCGTTTAGAGTTTGTCATAGATAAGGGAGAACGAGTCAAAGTACAAGACATTACTTTTAGTGGAAATACTATTAAAGATAGTAAACTACGCAAGCAGTTTGAAAATACGAAGCGTAAAAGACGTTTATTCGCTTCTTCAAAATTCATAAAAGATGATTATGAAGCAGACAAACAATTTTTGATAAACTACTACAATACTCTTGGATTCCGAGATGCGACTGTTGTTAACGATAGTCTATGGAGAAATGAGGACGGACACATGATGGTACATTTGAATCTATCAGAGGGAAATCAATATTACTTTCGCAATATTACATTTAAAGGAAATTCAATATACGAAGAAGAACAATTACAAACAGTACTTGGACTCAAGGCAGGAGATGTTTACAATCAAGAGTTGTTAGATACGCGCTTGAGTTTTAGTCAAGACGGACGAGATGTTTCTTCTCTTTATATGGATAATGGATATTTATTTTTCCGTGTTGACCCTGTCGAAATTGCCATTGATAATGATAGTATTGATTTGGAAATTCGTATTTTTGAAGGACCTCAAGCGATTATAGATAAAGTAATCATTGCTGGAAATGACCGTACGCATGAGCATGTTATCCGTCGTGAATTACGTACACTGCCAGGAGAAAAATTTAGCCGTTCAGATATTATCCGTTCCCAACGTGAGATTATTAATTTAGGATATTTCAATCCAGAAGCATTAAATATCAATACACCTGTAAATCAACAGCGAGGAACAGTGGATATTGAATATACAGTAGAAGAGAAGCCTTCAGATCAGTTAGAATTATCTGCTGGTTGGGGTGGAGCTGGTCGCGGAGTTATTGGTACACTTGGTGTGTCTTTCAATAACTTCTCTATCAGAAATATCTTTAAGAAAGAATCATGGTCTCCATTACCACAAGGTGATGGACAGCGTCTGTCTATTCGTGCACAAACCAACGGACGTTTTTTTCAGTCATATAATACCTCTTTTACGGAGCCTTGGCTTGGAGGAAAAAAGCCAAACTCATTTAGTGTCTCAGGTTTTTATACTATCTTATCTAATGGTTTTGATCGAGAAAATAATGGATTTGGTGCATTTAAAGTATTAGGAACAAGTGTGAGTTTGGGTACACGTTTGAAGTGGCCAGATGATAACTTCGTAAGTAGTACTGCTTTAAATTACCAAAATTTGTCTTTGGATAGGAATTATACGAGTACAAGAGGTAATATTTTTAGAACTGCTGAAAATGAAAATGTAAGAAGAGGTAGTTTTAATAATTTTAGTTTAACACAGACAATTGCAAGGAGTACAGTTAATAATCCTCTTTTCCCTCAAGAAGGATCTAAGATATCCTTATCTCTTCAAATTACACCTCCTTATTCTGCATTTAGAGAAGATGGCTTTTTCCGTTTGACTAGTGCTGAAAAAGAAGAAATTGCGACAGAGGTAGAAACAGAGGCAAGAGAATCAAATGAAGCTATTTCTGATGAAGCTGTAGCAGACCTGGTTTCTGGAGAGTTGATAGATGAAGAAATAGCACGTAGATTCCAATTGCTAGAATACCACAAGTGGCGTTTTAATGGAGAGTGGTACTCTAAGCTTGCAGGTAAATTGACATTGAAAGTTGGGGTGAAAATGGGTATGATTGGTTTTTATAATAAAACTGTTGGTACATCTCCATTTGAGCGTTTTCAGCTAGGAGGTGACGGTTTGAATAACCAAACATTTGGTCAATTTGTTGGTACAGACATCATATCTATTCGTGGATATGAGCCTGATGAGATTGAAGCGAATTTAGTAGAAGGTAGTGGACGAACACCTGTTCCAACTCCAGTATTTAATAAGTTTACTGTAGAGGTGCGTTACCCTTTATCGTTAAATCCAAACTCGACAATCTTCGTCTTAGCATTTGCTGAAGGTGGAAATGCTTACCGTACTATTAAGGAATACAATCCATTTGAATTAAAACGTTCGGCAGGTATGGGTTTACGCGTATTCTTACCGATGTTTGGTATGTTAGGGTTTGATTACGGTGTTGGATTTGACAAAACTATTGCACCAGGAGCTACAGACGGTTTCTTCTCTCAATATGGTAACTTCAACGTTATTCTTGGTTTTGAACCTGAGTAATAGTAGTTGTTAGTTGGTCGTTGTTAGTTGAAAGGCTGTAATGACTTAGACCTTAAAAGGAAGCATAAGGAGCTAATAAAAACGAAAGCAGGTGTATGTTAAAGACATACACCTGCTTTCGTTTTGCTAGAAAATCATAGTTTATTTGGCACAAGAAACGTTCGCCTTTCAACTAACAACGACCAACTAACAACTATAAAAAAGTGAATAAAGAAATTCTTAGGCTTGCTTTTCCTAATATTATTAGCAATATTTCTGTGCCGCTTATTAGTAGTGTAGATACGATATTGATGGGCTCATTATCTGGTTTACATATTGGAGCGATAGGCATTGGTTCGATGATTTTCAATTTTGTTTATTGGAATTTTGGCTTCTTAAGAATGGGAACGACAGGAATTACTGCTCAAGCCTATGGACAAGAAGATAATTCGTCAATTATAAATACTTTGGGGCGAGCTATATTGATTGCTATAATTTTAGCAATTATAATTTTGACACTACAAAAGCCTCTAGAGCAAATTGCTTTGATAGCCATGAACGTGTCTGCTGAACAAGCAGACTTGGTAAAAACTTATTTTTACATTCGTATTTGGGGCGCGCCAGCAGCGCTTGGAATGTATGCCATGTTAGGCTGGTTTTTTGGAATGCAAAATTCTCTTTATCCATTAATCTTGACCATCCTAATTAATGTAGTCAATATCGCACTAAGTTGGTATCTAGTAGCATATCAAGGATTAGAAGCGGCGGGAGTTGCTTATGGAACAATAGTAGCGCAATATATTGGGCTTTTTGCAGCAGTCGGACTATTTTATTATAAATATTCTTATTTGTTAGGAGATTTTAAGAGAGAATTTTTATTAAAGTCAGAGGAATTGAAAAAATTCTTGCGTATAAATCGTGATATATTTCTACGTACAATTGCTTTGACTTTAACCTTTAGTTTCTTTTACAGCCAATCTTCAGAAAACGGTGAGTTGATATTAGCAGCCAATACAATTCTTATGCAATTCTTTAATTGGATGGCTTATGGTGTAGACGGTTTTGCTTTTGCAGCAGAAAGTTTAGTTGGAAAATATAAAGGAAAATTAGACATAAAAGAAACGCGAAGAGCTGTTAACTATTCCTACGCATGGGGAATGGGCTTTGCTTTTCTGTATGCTATAGGTTTTTTAATTTTTGGCAGACAACTTTTAGCACTATTTACTGACCAAAATGATGTTATACAAACAGCAATTCCGTATCTTTTATGGATAGTTGGCATTCCTATTATTGCGACACCGAGTTTTATCTGGGATGGTATTTTTGTAGGACTTACTGCTTCTGCCTCTATGCGGAATAGTATGATATTAGCAACAGTTGGTTTTTTTGCAGCGTTTTACTGGTTAGAGCCTATTTATGGTAATCATGGATTATGGGCTGCAATGTATATTTACATGTTGCTTCGGGGTTTAGTACAGCAAATTATGTATTCTCAAAAGGGTATCGAATTAAGTTAATTGGTCTTTGGCATTTTTTAACTGTCTGTCACTAATTATTCACTAATATGAAAATTTAACATGTTTCTTACAACCTTTCCTTACATTAATGGTCATTTATAAGATAGGACTCTTGAAACTTCGTCAATCGCAAAGATCAAGACAAAATGCTCGTCGAAAAAATCATTAGAAATCACGAATAGAACTTATCTTCGCAATTCTGATGTTTAAGGGAATTATAGAAATCCCTAACTTGACGAAACTCTCAGTACAATAATTTTCACTTCATTCAAACCGACTTCTGATGAAAAGAAAAATACTATTACCACTCTCTGCAGCACTATTAGTTGCCTTAGGATTCCTAGCCTTTTACTCAAATAATAACTTATCGACAAAACAAGAAAAACGTTTAAGTCTTGTTGAAGAAGATGGGGAAGAAGAACTATCAAAAGAACTTCGTATAAAAGAAGCATTTGAGTGGAATTTTAAAATAACTAAAGACTTAGAACTTGGTTATCCACCCTCAGAGACTTTAATAGATGCAATTGAGCATACACGCCGTTTGCAAGACCAGTATTATGGCGCAGGAGGTAGCCGAGATGGAGCCGAAGATGCACGCTGGAAAGAGCGTGGACCGAGCAATATTGGTGGACGTACGCGTGCTATCTTAATTGATGAGAGTGATCCGAATCATAATAAAATATGGGCAGGAGGTGTATCTGGAGGACTGTGGGTAACCAATGATATTACAGCTTTTAATCCTCAATGGGAAAAAGTTAATGATTACTTAGATAATTTGACAATTGGAGCACTTGCTCAAGATCCTAATAATACAGATTTAATGTATATGGGAACAGGGGAAAGTTATACAGGAGATATTAGAGGTGTGGGGTTATTTCGCTCATTAGATAATGGTGTCACATGGGATATAATCCCTAGTACAGCCAATCCTGTTTTTTACTACACACAAGCTATGCTTGTTCATCCTGAGACAAGTGATGTCTATGCTGGAACAGCATCTGGACTTTATAGAAGTTCTGATAATGGGGATACTTGGGAGGACGTATTAAGTGAAGGTAGTAGTAGTCGAATTAATGATATCCACTACGTTGGAGGAAAATTATTTGCCTCTGATAATAGGTTTATCTACAGTTCTCCAACTGGAGATGCGAATGACTGGACTAGGTTAGGAACGGGAACAAATAACTTTCCAACAAATTTTGGACGCTGTGAATTTACAGTATGTGAGTCTAACCCTAATATCATGTATGCTGTGGGATCTCTTTCAGGGCAAGGTTCCGTCGTATATTCATCTGAGAATGGTGGTGAAACTTGGCTTCCTCGTGGAGAGGCAGTGCCTGGTGGTGATTTTACGAATGGACAAGCTTGGTATGACTTAGATATAGCGGTAGACCCTTTTGATTGTAATCAAGTCGTTTTAGGAGGTGTGCCTCAGTTTCATTCTAACAATGGAGCATTTAGTTTCCAACCTTCTAATGGAAATAGCGGAGGTGTAATTAATGGACACGTTGATCAGCACTTAATTTTATTTGACAAAGAGACACCTAATAGAATATTTCATGGAAATGATGGTGGGGTTTATTATCGAGAGGCTGGTTCAGTAGGACCTGTTCAAGATAAAAACAATGGTTATAATGTCACTCAATTTTATGCAGGAGCAATACATCCAGAGGCTTACAGTAATTACATTTTAGGAGGGACACAAGATAATAATTCTCTTCGCATGAATGCGCCTGGGATAGCTACTGCTGAAAATGTAAACGGAGGTGATGGAATGTTTTGTCATATTGACCAAGATGATGGCGAAATACAAATAGTATCGTCACAGTTTGGAAATTACGTTATATCAGATAATGGAGGACTTTCATTCTCAAGTGGAGTCTCTGTAAATGGAAGTTTTGTAAATATTAGCGATTACGATAATGACGCGAATATTTTATATGCACAAACATTTGATGGAGATTTATATAGATATAAAATTAGTGGAAGTAATGACAATCCAATTGTTAGTACTGGAACAGGACCAATTTCAGCTATACACGCAGACCCTAATGTTGATAATCGTATCTACATAGGATCTTTTGGAGGTAGAGTTTATCGAATAGATAACGCACACGAGGGGGCAAGTGTATCTTCCGTTGAATTAACACAAGCAGCAGGAACAATATTAAGTATTGATGTAGAAATGGGGAATCCCGATCATTTACTTATTGCAGGAGGTAATTATGGATTGGCAAATAATATTTGGGAAAGTTTTGACGGTGGCGAAACATGGATAGGAGTAGAAGGTACGGCAGTTGGTAACCTGCCTAATGTACCTGTTCGTTGGGCAATTTTTAATCCTGAGAATGCAAGTGAGGCAATGATTGCTACAGAAATAGGTGTGTGGGCAACAGACAATCTAGATGGAGAAAACACAGTATGGTATCCACCAGTACCAGGTAGAGGTACACCTTTAGTAAGAACGGATATGCTACAAGTACGTACAAGTGATTTAACCGTCTTAGCAGCAACCCACGGTCGTGGTATGTTTACTAGTAATATTTGGTCTGAACCCAAAGCTATATTAGCTGTACCAAAAGTAGGCTATGAAGAAGGGCGCATATTTTTTAATGGTAGTGCCTCAATTAATGCTGATAGTTATGATTGGGATTTGGGAGATGCAACAAGCTCAGACGAAGAAGATTTTTTCCATTCATATGAAAATATTGGAGAGTACGATATTAGTTTAACAATTAATGAAGATGCTTCAAATCCAGATTTTTATGAAGAGGGAAGTATCAAGATTTTACCAAGTTTACCATTACCTTATATTTCTGAAGACGGAAATTATGGCGGTAGCTTTGATAGCAATGAAGAGCAATGGGGAGTAGATAATGTCGGAGGCAAATCTACTTGGGAAAGAGGCGTTTCAGAGCAAGCTTATAAATCAGGAACTAATACAGGGGCAAATGCAATGGTTATAGCAAAGGACTCAGAGCATTATGAAAAAGACTCAGAGTCGCACTTGTATATACCAGATTTTGATTTTAGCGAAAATACAATTTACGAATTTAGCTTTTATACGCGTTATGAGTTTGGTCCAGGGCGTGATGGATTTAATGTTGAATATTCTCTTGATAAAGGTGAAAACTGGCAAATTCTAGGAAGAGGAGCAGATAATTGGTACAACTTTCCAAATGATGCTGATAATACAAACACGCCATTTCCAGCGGGTACTCCTTTCTTTACTGGCGAAATACTACAGTATACTAAATTTAGATTGGATGTAACAGAATTGCTTAATGGAGAAGAAAACGTTGCATTCCGATTTGTTTTCCGCTCAGGAGGTGGACAAGGTAATTATGCAGGAGCTGCGATTGATGATGTGCGTATCACTAAATTTGATAGTGATCCAAAAACAAAAATTACTAGTCAATCTGTCGCATTTGATTTAGATGCACAGCCAGACGAATTAGTAGTAAGGTGGAATACACTACCAGAATATTATGCAGAGAAGTTTGAAATTTACACATCAAATGATGCTCTAAATTTTGAATTACAATCAACTATAAGTGCCACAGGTGTAATCTCTTCTTCTCCTGAGAGCTATGTAGAGCGTTTGCCAGGAAATCGAAGTTTATACTTTGTACAAATATTAGGGATTAGTACTAATGCTGAATTGGGAATAGCAGATACCATAGTGATGCCTGTTATGGTTGCGAATAAAGATTTATTAGAAGATGAAGATGCAGAGGTAGAAATTGTTGCACAACCAAATCCATTTAGTTCAGAGACCGTCTTGACATTTACTAATTATGTAAATGGAGATGTTACATTTGAATTATTTGATGTTGCAGGACGCTTATTAGCTACCGAAACAAAGAATTTTGAGGCGGGCTTATCGACGTCTTATAATGCACCTAATTTAGCTACAGGACTTTATCTATTACGCTATACGATTGACGGTCAAGAACCGAAATTGTTTAGAATTTATAAAGCAGCGAATTAGAAGTTTGAATTTTGATATAAAAAAATCGGCTGTTTCTTCACGAAGCAGCCGATTTTTTATTTTGACAGATAATTGTAAATAAAATTTTCCAAATTCTTTCCAAAAATCTTATGACCCGCCTCAATAAAATGTACTTCCGCTAAAGGATAATTTTTCCTCAATTTCAAACCGCCTTCGGGCTGAATAATCTTATCCTCCCGACCATAAATAACAACAACAGGAATATTTTTAGAATGCAAAACTTGCACTGTTTTTTGTTGATTACTAACGAAATGTGCCGTAAATATCCAAGTCCTGAGTAGCCGTTTCCTATTCTTCTCACTGCCCAAATGATGCGTCATAAAACGATGCGTATATTTAGGGACAATACCAATTTTATGAAGCGCTGATAATAAACTTAAAAACCAATTTGGACGAGACATCAAGTAACTCAAAGCCTTTCGCAAAAAAACAGGAAAGAAATTATATCCGCGTCGCGCCTCCAATCCATCCCCAGCGATTAACCACAAACGACTAATATTCAAAGACTCTAAAACGCCCAAACTCAAACGTCCGCCATAGCTATAGCCCATAAGTTCAACCGCTTGCATCTCGGGAAAACGCGTAATAACTGCCTTTAAAACAGCAATAAAATCTTCTTTATTAAAATTATTATTAGAAATTTCTGTCTCGCCATGCCAAGGTAAATCAAGAGCAATGACGGTAAACTCTTCTATTAAAGCGGGCGCGATTTTTAAAAACAAATCTGCCTCATTTGCATAGCCCGCTAAGGCAATGAGGAGTTTATTCCCATTACCAAATTGCAAGTAGCTAAAACGGGCATTTAGGCTATCAATTGTATGTCGAGAATGGAAGATAGAATTCTGCAAAATGTTTT
>CAZQTE010000062.1:0-6181 GCA_964595615.1 uncultured Saprospiraceae bacterium | reverse complement strand
GTCTGTATTATGTCGTCAAATAATTTTGTCATAGAAGCTCAAAAACCATTTTCTGAAAGTTTTATTTGGCAACTCAACAGAGATTTTTACCAAGAAAAAGGGATTAGAGCCTGGAGTCATGGCGTCGTGCCACATAACTTGACCAGCAACTCTAAGGCTGGCAAGACATACGCCGAATTGATATTCGCTTTTCTAAAAGATTTAGCCGTAAAAGGGAAAACCGAAGAATGTGTCTATATCCTCGAATTAGGAGCAGGTCACGGACGATTAGCCTTTCATGTACTCCAACATTTAAATAGATTAATTGACTCTACATCAAAAGCAATCCCAGCTTTTTGTTACGTCCTTAGTGATATCGTAGAAGATAATTTATCATTTTTTCAGCATCATCCTCAGCTACAAGACTACTATAAAAACGGAACTTTAGACTTCGCTCATTACGATGCTGTCGAGCAAAAAGATTTGTATTTACGATATTCTAAGAAAACGATTTCAGCAAATGATTTAAACCAACCAATAGTAGCGATAGCCAATTATTTCTTTGATTCCATTCCAAACGATTTACTCCATATTCAAAATAAAACAGTTGCTGATTGTGCGATTGCTATTGACTCAAAGGAGAATCCTGCGGGCATGAATACAGATAGTCTACTGGAAAACATGGAAATTTCCTATGCTAAAACAGCCTTAGATAAGAATGCTTATCAGGATGTTTTGATGAATGAAATCGTAGAGGATTACAGAAATGACATTAAGAATAGCTATTTGTTTTTCCCTAAGCAGGGAATTGAATGTTTGCAGCACATCAAAGCACTTTCTAAAGCAGGTTTGGTTTTATTGAGTATGGATAAAGGATACCATGATTTGCATGATTTAGAAAATAAAAAAGAACCAGAAATTGTTCCACATGGAAGTATTTCGATTTGGGTTAATTATCATGCCTTAGGTGCTTATTGTGAAAAACAAGGTGGCAAAGCATTATTCCCAAGTTTTTCAAATTTTCATTTAGAAATAGGCTGCTTATTGTTTTTAGAAGAAGGCGAGACTTATGCACAAACAAATGCTGCTTATCAACAATTTGTCGATAACTTTGGTCCAGATGACTTTAACAGCATCAAGAAATTAGCATACAAAAATGTATCAAGTCTTCAACTATCAGAATTAATTGCCCTATATCGTCTGAGTTATTATGATTCTACATTTTTCATCAAACTATTGCCGAGACTAAAACAAGCGGTGCAGCGAGTCTCGTTTAATGGTCGAAATAGAATTGCTCAAACCTTTGATGCTATTTGGGAAATGTACTTTTACATCAACGAACCTTATGACCTGGCTTATGAAATTGGCGGACTGTTATATGACCTTGGTTACTATGCTAAAGCATTGACTTACTTTCAAAAATCAGTAGATTTATTCGGTTTGAAAGCGGATATTTATTACAATCAGGCATTGTGCTATTACCAATTAAGACAGGATGAAAAATTCTTTGAAATTTTGAATAAAATGAAAAATGATTTTCCAGATTACGAGCTAATTGCACACCTAGAAAAGCTTGATGTTTCGGCAGTTTAATTTTTATCAGCAAAGATACAAAAGAGAAATCCCGAACTTTCAAGTGAAAGTTCGGGATTTCTTCATGTTTGATTTAAAGTCCAAATTCTACAATTTAAACTCCTCACCCAAAGCAGGAATCTCCACACTCGGAAAGCCATCATCCAACAGCATCTGACGGAAAGGTGCTTGTCTTTTAATCTCCCCATGCACCAAGAAAATTTTCCTAACGCGTTTCTTTTGATTAGACAAAAACTGTACAATTTCTCCTCTATCTGCGTGTGCAGAGAAACTATCCATAACCTCCACATCCGCCAAAACAGGCTTCATATCTCCAAACAAGCGTATCTCATCCACCCCGTCTCGCAACTTCTGGCCAGGCGTACCCTGCGCACAGTAACCAACGATAAGAATAGTGTTGCGCTTCTGGTCAATACTATTGTAAATATGGTGTTTTACTCGTCCAGCATTCGCCATACCTGAGGAACTAATAATAATCGCCGCGCCTTTTTTATTTAAAGATTTAGAGACTTCCACTTCATGCACATAAGTCAAATTATTGAAACCAAATGGATTGTCATCAATCAACATATAGTTCCGCATTTGCTTGTCAAAACACTCTGAGTGCGCCCCAAAAATCTTAGTGGCATTCACCGCCAAAGGACTATCTACATAAACTGGAATTTTCGGCAATTTACCTGCCGTTTCCAATTGGTCTAACATATAAACTATTTCCTGCGTACGTCCAACCGAGAAAGCAGGAATAATCAACTTTCCTTGTTTTTTAACACAAGCCTTTGTAATAATTTCCAATAATTTATTCATTTCCGCAGGCTTACCAATGTGGTCCTTATCACCATACGTACTTTCACAAATCATGTAATCCACATTCGGCATCGGTTGCGGGTCGCGCAAAATAGGGCGGTCAGGACGACCAATATCTCCCGTAAATCCAAGACGAATTTCTCGTCCTTCATCATTTATTTTTAAAGTAATACTCGCACTTCCCAAAATATGTCCCGCATCTTTAAACATCACAGAAACATCAGGACTCACAGGAAACCAACGGTCATAATGCATCCCTACAAATTGCTTCATACACCTCTCCGCATCATCTTGACGGTATAAAGGCGTTCGCAACGCTTGACGTTTTTCTTTCGATTTTTTTGCTTGTCTTTTATTAAAATATTCTGCATCGCGCTCTTGAATACCCGCACTATCCATTAACATAATTGCACTCAAACTCCGCGTCGCATGCGTACAGTAAATCGAACCAGAAAAACCATCTTTAACCAACTTTGGAATACGTCCCGTATGGTCAATATGTGCATGAGAAAGTATCATACAATCAATCTCCGCTGGGTCAAATAACCAGTTTTCGTTAAAGGTTTTCATGTCTTTACTGTGCCCTTGATAAAGCCCACAATCCAAAAGAATCTTATATCCATTTGTTAGTGTTAACAAGTGTGCACTTCCTGTAACATGTTGGGCTGCGCCGCAGAATTTTACTTTCATGTTGTTTAGTTATTAGTTACTGTGTTATTGGTTATTCTGTGGGGAATCGTGTAGTAATGGTAAAAGTAACACAATAACCAATAACCAATAACTAATAGTACTTAAAATTGAGAAGCCCGCAGTGAATTTGGGTCACGACGATACTGTTCTGCCCGTTCCTGACTATAGCCAAATGTAGTCTCTGTCAAAATACGATTAAGGAATTTAGAAATCAACTTGAGTTTTTGAGCAGGCAAACCAACAGATATTTCATCGCCATCATCCAACATAAAATAGAGGATACCACTATTCATAAATTCTAAACCAAATGGATTTAGCTGCGTATTTAAAGCATAAACCCAGACAATTTTTTGTCGATTTTTATTTAAAAGGAGAATAAGGCGATTACTTTCTATCGAAGATTGCTTCGCCGTCTTAAAGAAAAAACGAAGCCCAAAAACAAAACCGACTAAGCCCAAAGCTGTCAAGATGATATTTTTTCCAAAGCAATAATAAACCAAAATCGCACTTCCTCCCGTTAACAATAAAGCAAACAGCAGCTGCAAACGTGCTTCACGCACCAAGGCTTTGCAAAGAATTTGCATGGCAGGATGATTACGGTATTTCTCTTGGACTTGCAATTGTTGAATAATATTAAAACTTTTAAAACAAAAATAAATTTAAAAATTAAACATTTTGTTGAAATTTTTTATCTTTGTTTATTGAAATATCTAACAAGAAGCACGAATAGAAGTTTTTTTTAAAACTTGTTTTTATATTCGCAGTTCACAAAAAATATCAACTACACAATTTAACGATGAAATGAAATAAGAGTCTATTCATATTTCATATTTCATATTTCATATTTCATACTTCATATTTAGAAAAAATGGCAGGAGCATCAAATTATACGGAAGATAATATTCGGTCCTTGGACTGGAAAGAGCACATTCGCTTGCGTCCAGGGATGTACATTGGTAAGTTGGGAGACGGAGCTGCGCCAGACGACGGGATTTACATTTTATTGAAAGAGGTTTTCGATAACTGTATTGACGAGTACGTCATGGGACACGGTAAAAATATTGATGTCAAGATTGAAAATGGCGAAGTAGAAATTCGGGATTATGGGCGTGGAATTCCTTTAGGAAAAGTCGTCGATGTAGTTTCGAAAATGAATACTGGTGGTAAGTATGATAGTAAAGCCTTTAAGAAGTCTGTAGGTTTGAATGGTGTTGGTACGAAGGCGGTAAATGCCCTTTCAGAGCACTTTATGGTAGAGGCAGTACGGGAGAAAAAGGCAAAGAAAGCAGAATTTTCGCGTGGGGTTTTGATAAAAGAACACAATCAACGTAAAACTCCAGACGGCAATGGTACGCGTGTCATTTTCAGACCAGATGATACGATTTTTAAAAATTATAAATTCCGTTCAGACTACGTAGAAACCCAGCTTTGGAACTATGCTTATTTGAATGCAGGTTTGAAAATTAATTTCAATGGAAAAACTTTGCACTCGAAGGATGGATTGTTGGATTTATTGAAAAATCAAACTGACCCAGAGTTAATTCGCTACCCAATTATCCACTTAAAAGGAGATGATATTGAACTCGCACTAACGCACGGAAATCAATACGGAGAGCAATATTACTCCTTTGTCAATGGACAAAATACAACTCAAGGTGGTACGCACTTAAACGCGTATAAAGAAGCTGTCGTAAAAACTGTCCGTGAGTTTTTCGGAAAGACTTTTGACGCGAAAGATATTAGAACTTCTATTATTTCGGCGATTTCTGTCCGTGTGGAAGAACCAGTTTTTGAGTCTCAGACGAAGACGAAATTAGGTTCGGTAGAAGTAGGACCACAAGGACCGACAGTACGGACATTTGTCAATGATTTTGTTAAAAAGAACTTAGACAATTTCTTACACAAAAATCCAGAAGTTGCACAAGCATTAGAGCTACGTATCAAGCAATCTGAACGCGAGCGTACAGAAATTGCAGGTATCAAAAAATTAGCGAATCAACGCGCTCGAAAAGCGAATGTCCACAATAAAAAATTACGCGATTGTCGCAAGCACTACGATGATAAACCTAAGAAAGTAGCCGAAGATATTCGTAACGCAACGACGGTATTTATCACGGAGGGGGACTCTGCCAGTGGTTCGATTACCAAGGCAAGAAATGTAGAAACGCAAGCCGTTTTCTCTCTACGTGGTAAGCCCTTAAATTGCTATGGTCAGACCAAGAAATTGGTTTATCAAAACGAGGAATTAAATCTCTTACAACACGCTCTAAATATCGAAGACGGTATTGATTTCTTACGTTATGCCCGTGTGGTTATTGCGACGGATGCCGATGTCGATGGTATGCACATTCGTTTGTTACTATTGACTTTCTTCTTGCAGTTTTTCCCAGACTTAGTGCGTAATGGTCACTTGTATATCCTACAAACGCCGCTTTTCCGCGTCCGCGATAAGAAAAAGACTTTCTATTGCTACAGCGAGAAAGAAAAGCAAGATGCGATTCAAGCTTTACGCGGTAAAGCGGAGATTACACGATTTAAAGGATTGGGTGAGATTTCTCCGAGTGAGTTTGGTGATTTTATTGGCGAAAACATTCGTTTAGAGCCAGTAGTTTTACAAAAAGATACAGACTTGGAAAAAGTCCTCTCTTACTATATGGGAAAAAATACGCCGCAACGTCAGAATTTCATTATTGATAATTTGCGTTATGAGGTGGATGAAGTTGAGGACGGCGAAACTGTTGTCGATGCAATGGAAGACGCGGTTGAGTTTGAGGTGGCTTAGGTTGGTTATTGGTTAATAGTTATTGGTTATTCTGCTTTCGCTCAATTTTTGGAGCGTTTAATTAACACTGTAAAATTTTGATAATTTCAGGGAATTATTTTAAAAAGTAATGTCGTAAATTTTTGATTATCAATGTGTTAAAGTAAAATAACCAATAACCAATAACCAATAACCAATAACCAATAACCAAAATAACCAAAATAACTAATAACCAAAATAACTAATTAACCTCCATATGCAAGTGGTCATCATGACGCACCGCCCAACACCCATGAAAGCGAATCTTCTCATTCCTTTGCATCCCAAATCTTTGCTTCAAATGTGGCTCAATAA
>CAZQTE010000061.1:12163-18821 GCA_964595615.1 uncultured Saprospiraceae bacterium | reverse complement strand
GGTCAAATCGGGAAAGCATCCGTCATGCTCTCATTCGCAGCAGCAGTACTCGCCGCAGTCGCCTACTACTTCGCGACAGAAAGACGAGACACACCAGAAGCAGACGGCTGGAAAAAAATAGGACGTACCGCCTATTTCGCGCATGGTGTAGGTATCATGGGCGTAGTCGGAACGCTATTTTACGTGATGATAAATCACTACTTTGAGTACCGTTATGTACAGTCTCAAGTGTCGGCAGATTTACCCTTTCAATACATCTTTTCCGCTTTTTGGGGTGACCAAGAAGGGAGTTTCTTGCTGTGGTTGTTCTGGCATGTGGTCTTGGGTATTGTCTTGATATTTACTGCTAAAAAGTGGGAAGCGCCCGTCATGGCATCGCTTTCCTTGATACAAATCGTGATTACCTCCATGATATTGGGCGTCTTCGTAGGCTTTGGAGAAGACCCATTAAAATTTGGTTCTAATCCCTTTGATTTACTGCGAGACACCATGCAAGCGCCCATATTCGCGCAGGCAGATTATGTCGGACTTATCAAAGGGCGTGGACTGAATCCTCTCCTCCAAAACTATTGGATGACCATCCACCCGCCAACTTTATTCTTAGGTTTTGCCTCTACATCTATCCCGTTTTGCTTTGCTATGGCGGGACTTTGGACGCGCGACCATAAAGGCTGGTTAGACCCCGTATTGCCTTGGGCATTGTTCAATGGTGCTATCTTGGGGACGGGGATTCTGATGGGCGCAGCATGGGCTTATGAAGCTTTGACCTTTGGCGGTTATTGGGCTTGGGACCCTGTGGAAAATATGTCGCTCGTGCCTTGGATTATCTTGGTAGCGGGTATTCATACCAACTTGGTGGCGCGAGTGACGGGCTACTCGATTAAGGCAACTTATCTCTTTTATGCGATGAGTTTTGTGATGATTGTTTACTCGACATTTTTGACGCGTTCGGGTGTGTTGGGTGATACTTCTGTACACGCCTTCACGGAAATGGGCTTGGAAAATCAACTTGTTGCATTCGTGATGATTTTCTTCGTGCAGATGTTGTACCTCTATTTTTCTCGTGTCAAAGGCATTCCTGCGCCAGAGAAAGAAGAAGCGGCGAGTTCTAAAGAATTTTGGATGTTTATCGGGGCATTGGTTTTATTGTTTTCAGCGGTGATGATTACGGCATCGACTTCTTTGCCAGTTTACAATAAAATCCGTGAGATATTTGACCCGCTTTTTGAAGGACGTACGATTTTAGACCCTGTTGACCACTTTAATAAATATCAACTTTGGATAGCTGTTTTTGTTGGATTGTTGTCTGGTACGGCGCAATATCTACGTTGGGCAGGTCGTAATTGGGAATACAGTCGCAAGAAATTCTTTACACGCATGGGCATCGCAGCGGTTCTTTCTGCTGTGTTTACTGGCTTGTTGACTTTATGGATAAATGCGACAGCTTGGCAATATATCGTCTTACTTTTCAGTGGTGTTTTTGCGATAATTACCAATTTGGACTATGTAATTTTCTTTGCGAAAAATAATACAAAAGCTGCGGCCTCTGCCATTTCTCACTTAGGATTTGGAATTATGTTGGTTGGTATCATGGCTTCTGGATTGAATAAAAGACATATTTCTACTAATCCATTTGCACAACGTGGTTTGGGATTAGAGGAAGAAGCCTTGAAGAAAAACGTCTTGTTGTACAAAGATTTGCCGATGTATATGAGTGGTTATCGTGTGACTTACACAGGCGATACTTTGGTTGGTAATAACCGTTTGTATGATATTGAATATGAAAAATTGGATTCCGTTGGTAATGTGACTGAAAAGTTCGCGGTTCAACCTACCATTTTGTACGATAATGCTTTAACCAAAGTAGCGGCTTACAATCCGTCAACAAAGCATTATTTACACAAAGATATCTTTACGCATATTGCAACGATTGCAGCGCGTGAGGCAGATATGGAAGTGCGAAAGCAATTTGAAGATACTTTAACTTTTAATCGCTACGAAATACCGCCAGGTGAGGCATTGACTATCATCGATACGGTGCGAATGAAAGATAATATTAATGTTTCTAATAAACGTGTGACGCGTTATTTGGAACATAAAATTGAATTGGTGGAGGTATTGACCAATCCAACACGGGAAGATTACGAGCCGCAGGAAGGAGATTTGGCAGTAGGTGTAAAGTTAGCCGTTACGCCAGAAAAAGTGACGGCAGGTGTTGGAGATACTATTCTCTATGCACAGCCAATGCTTGTTTTGCGTGGCGCACGCGTTTATACTTATCCTGACCAATTGGATGAAATTTCGACGCGTATTCGCTTGCATCCTGATATGATTGATTACACATTTACACCAGAAAATCAATTGGATTATAAAAATGCAACACTCAAAGAAGATGAGAGTGCAATACGTGGTAATTTGAAAATGACTTTCATGGGCGTAGTGCGCAACCCGCAACATCCGAGTTATGTCAAGCAAGAAGGTGACCTCGCGGTCGGTGGAAAGATTTTGGTAGAAGACCTGACGACAGGAGAGTCTGATGTTGTAGAACCAATTTACCTCATCAGAGACAGCCGCCCGATGATTTTGAAGGATAATTCTACAAAATTAGGCGCACACGTTCGCTTTTCTTCTATCAATCCTGCGACCGAAACTTTCGATTTACAAATTGCACAAGAAGAGAAAAAGAACAATGGCATTCCATTAGAAATCAGCACGAAGAGTTTCCGTACAGATTATATCGTTTTGGAGACGATTATTTTCCCTGGTATCAACTTGGTTTGGTTGGGTTCACTGATGATGATGATTGGATTGTTGGTGGGAATGTTTTATCGGAGAGCGCAACGAGTGGATGGGTAGACATTTAGACGGTGGACGGTCGCTTCGCTTGACGGCCGCTTTGCTTGACGGTGGACGGTGCCAGTATGACTTGGAAAATTCAAGTTCAATCTCAAGTTCAAGTTCAAAAAGCGTATTCTTGAATTTGAATTTAATAAAATTAAAAATCCCTTGCTCGTGCATACAAGCAAGGGATTTTTACATAAATTAAAGAAGCAAAGTCAAAAAAGCAGCCGTCCACCGTCAAGCGAAGCGCCCGTCCACCGTCTACCGTAAAAAAGCAGCCGTCTACCGTAAAAAAAAAGCCCTCCCCGAAATAAATCGAAGAGGGAGTTCACATTGTTGGATTATAATTTGCTAGAAAAAGTGAGACCTATTAAACATTGTGTCTCATAATAGAAAAAGTAAAAATTGAGCCTTCGCCGAGTGTAGATTGGATGTTGATTTCACCTCCATGTTGCTCGACTATTTTTTTGCAAAGCGCCAGACCGATGCCTGTGCCTTCGTATTCTTTACGTGAGTGCAACCTCTTAAACATTTCAAAAATCTTACCGAAAAATTCTTTTTTGATACCAATTCCATTATCGGTGAAAGAAAATTCATAACCATTTTCAATTTCTTTACCTGAAAGTTCTATTTCTAGCGGACGATTAGGATGACGAAATTTAATAGCATTAGATAATAGTGCTTCAAAGAGCTGTCGAATTTTAGCTTTATCAGCTAATATGGTTTCTGGCATTTCTTTAATCACAAGATTTCCACCAGCAGCTTTGATGTTTTTTTCCTGCATCTTTTCCAACATAAACATCATCGTAGGTAGATGAACATCTTGAGGAATATGTTTGCGCGCATCTAATTCAGAATAGTGCAATAAATCATCAATGAGTGCATTCATGTTTTTGACACCGTCCATGATGAACGATAGATATTCTCGCCCTGTGTCATCAATATAGCCATGACATTGACGGTTTAGTAATTGAGAAAAGTTGCCAATAGTCCGTAGTGGTTCTTTCAAATCGTGAGAAGCCACATATAGGAAACTCTTCAGTTGACGACTCATTCCTTGCATTTGTCTGATTTGAGTCTTAGATTGAGAAAGAGCTGAGCGACTGGCACGTAGCATTTCTTCTGCTACTTTTTCTTGACTAATATCTCTGATAATCAAAATGCCCCCTTTATCATCATTGTCTTCATGAGCGATGACTGTTGCCTCTAGGTTAATTCTAATATCGTCTAAAGAAAGAAAACTTGTTTCTGATTTGAATTGCTCAATTTCTCTATCTCTTAGGCTTTCGCATAAGGTAGAGTATTTTGCTTCTTGAAAGAATGGAAGATTCAATAAAGATGTGCCAATTGGATTATAATCCTTAATACCTAAAATATTTATAAAGGTAGAATTAGCAGAAAGGATAGTGAAGTCATGGTCAAAAGTGGCAAATGCATCTTTCTTGAAAAAAGATGTTTGCTCTTCAGAATTCAATGTCTCAGTATTGTTAGATAGAGTATGTGCGCTATTGATTGTCATAAATTTATCTCGGTGTGATAAGTTGTCAAACAGTTAGTAAAAGTGATTTAATAAATTGAGCCATAATGCGTAGTAATTTTTTCTTCTAAGAAATTCAAAAAATCGTTGCATAGCAGGGCTACGGAACTACTTTTTTGTGTTTTTTAGACGGAAAAAGAACAAGTATAATGGCTCAAGTTATTGAATTACTTTTACTTACAACAAAAGATATTTTATACCTCTTGTTGTAAGCCCAAAGTAGTTGTGTTTGAGTTCTTGTACTAGTTGAAAATAAATTTAGCCGATGTTAGGGGAGGACGATAGTAGAGAAGAAAGACTAAGTGATATTGACCTTCTATTATTTCGCTATCGTGTTACAAAAGTAGAGATAGAGGGAAGGAGAAAAATGTTTTTAATTTACTAAATGTGACAGGGTAAATTTTTATAAAATAATGTGAAATATATTTTTGCTATGTGTTTTGTTTTGATAGAGAGGATTTTAATAATGGATTTTTTTATTTGCAATATGTTTTTTTTACGCTAAATAGTGAAGATTTTTCAGTCTTGTTTTAATTAAAATTATGCACGATTTGTGACTTTTCTCAAAACTATCGTACCAGGATTACATTGAGAATATTCGTTTTTTCCAGTCCAATTACCTTTTAATTCCCAAGTTGTGTCGGATGTCGATAGTTTTAGTCTTACCTTTTTCATGCACCAACTCATTTCTTGCCCTTGCTTGCTTTGTATTATTTCGATATCTCTAAATTCAAAAAGACTTTCTTTTGTTAACGTTCCTGCTATTTTTATTTCTGCATAAATATCATCAGCATAAATATAAGACCTTCCCTCTATTTTATCTGGAAGATGGTGCAGATAAATATCAATATCGTATTCTGTTTTTACACTGCCGTTTGTTTGATATATTTTGCCTTTCCATTGACCTGATAAGCTAGGAGTCTGAGCAGAGAGTGATAAGGAAAGCAGGAAGAATAGGATTAAGAAGCCACATAACTTTATGAGTTGATTAGAAATTAACAGTGAAGCAATTTCTAATTTATTCTTAAGCCATGTAAAAAGTTTGTTTAAACTCATATTATAAAATCTTTGCTGCCATAATTTTTGCAGCACGTTCTACTGCTCCTGAGTTTCCGAGTTTATTTGCCAGCTCATTATAGGCATTTTTCAGATGATGACGACCTTCTTCTTTTAAAATTTTCTCTAATTCAATCTGCAAATTACTAGAATTCATCTCTTTTTGTATCAATTCTTTTACTACTTCTCTATCCAATATCAAGTTAACCAAAGAAATGTATTTAACTTGAATAATCCGTTTTGCAATCGAATAAGATATCGCTCCACCTTTATAGCAAACAACTTGAGGAACTCTAAATAATGCCGACTCTAATGTTGCCGTACCTGATGTAACTAAAGCTGCCTCAGCTAATGAGAACAAGTCATAAGTTTGATTTTCGATAAGATGGACAGAGTGCGAAATGTCTTTCGGTAAACTCTTTATTATCTCCTCATAAAACTCACGAGTCATGCTTGGAGCACCTGCAATGACAAATTGATAATCTGGAAAGTGCGGAATTGTCGCCAACATCTCTGAGAGCATTGCTCTTATTTCTTGTTTACGACTACCAGGCAGTAGTGCGATTATAGGTTTATCTGACAGCCCATTTTTTTCTTTAAAATTGAGAGTAGGAGAGTAGTCCTTCACGACATCCAAGAGTGGATGTCCAATAAAATGCACAGGAAAATTGTATTCTCGATAAAAGTCTTCTTCAAAAGGTAAAATGACAAACATCTCATCTATATATGCCTTAATCTTTTTGACCCGTCCTGCACGAGATGCCCAAACCTGTGGCGAAATGTAATAAAAGACACGAATACCAGCTTCTTTAGCTTTCTTAGCAATCCTTAGATTAAAGCCAGAGTAATCCACCAATATCAAAACATCAGGTGAAAATGCTTGTATATCCGCGAAACAAGTATCTAAGTTTCGACTTATCGTCCGCAAATTTTTAACAACTTCCCAAAAACCCATGAAAGCTAATTCCCGATAGTGTTTTTTTAAACTGCCACCGACTGCCGCCATTTTATCTCCCCCCCAATAGCAAAATTTAGGCTCCACAAGTTCATCTTGTAAAGCCCGCATGAGTAAAGATGCATGGAGGTCGCCGGATGCTTCACCCGACACTAGGAAAATTTTCAAAGTTGTAGAGTTGTAAAGTTATAAAGTTGCATAGTCCTAGGTATGACCATGCAACTTTACAATTTTATTTACCATGTAGCTTTTACGCGACTAACGAATTG
>CAZQTE010000061.1:0-12063 GCA_964595615.1 uncultured Saprospiraceae bacterium | reverse complement strand
AGCGTTGATTTTGAACTTACAAATGACTGATAATCAGGGTCCCATTGCATTGGAACTTTAGAAAATAGCAAATTAGATTTATTAGACTTTTTAGGAATGTCGAAAATTCCTTGATTTAAAGAACTTAGTATTTTTTCAGTATCTTTTTCTGAAAATAACTCGGATGCTGCCTTCTGATAGTATAATTTTCCGTCGGAATAATTAATCGGCTGAGCATCAAAACTCGCTCCTTGAAAATCCTGTATCAGTAATTTTTTCAAATCATCAGGCAACAATAAGTCTAATGCCATCATGAAATCTCCAGTTACTTTTGGAATAACGACACTACTTGTATCTGTCGGCATTGCCTCTGCATTGGCGCGTCCTGCTGCTTGTACACTTACGTATTTTAATCCACTACCAATATTATATTTCCCTTCTGATTTTACCTCACCTGTCAATTCGTAATAAGTCAATTTATTACCTTTCAATCCGTCCTGCAATATCTTCAGAGAATCTCCAAAAATGTAAACATCTCGTGTTTTGTCATAGTCCATATAACCCGTCACAGGAAGGATTGGACGGTCTTTACGGAAGTAGAGAGGAGCCATAATGTTACTGTACACACGGTTGTTTTCTTTACTCAAATAAAGACCTGTACGTAGAGGTTCTGCTTGATAGTTTTTGGGCACATCGTACTTGATTTTTAAGTCTGACTTATCACCGTCAAAGGAAACTGTAAACCAGTGCAAACGACGTAAAGAAGTACTCTTCATACGTGCGTAGCCTTCAAATTTTAGATTAGGAGTCTCGGAAAAAAGACTGATAGTTCCCCGATATAGGGTCTTATGGTCAATTAAGAAGTCCTTTTCAGAACTTACCTCTCCGGTCGCTCTAGTTGCCGTTGCCTTTTCAGCGCGACTGCCTTTTCCGATACGCGTACCTGTGATTTCGTCAAAACGAATTTCTTGTTCTACGTCACCAATATTATACTCATAAAAACCTTCGGCTCTAAACTCTTTTTTACCTAATATTTCTACCTCCGCACGATTAATAACATGATATCTATTTATGGTATCCGCTTCAATTCGAGCATTTTTGAGCAAGGTCATTTTACCACCTTTGATAACATCAACAAGACCACTATCTGGATAAATGAAAGCATCTGCACTAATAATATCGTCAACACCTGAGATATTTAGAGTAGAGGTTTTCAAATTATAGGATGCGGCAGCTCCTTGAAAACGCAGAGAGTCTTGGTCTGGGTGAACGGAAAGGAACCCACCTTTTTTACCTTCTTCGGCTTTAAAAGTGATAATCTCACCTTTGATATCCCAATCAAACTCATTGAACGAGGTTTCATATTGATTGTAAGGCAAAGATGTTGTTAAAAGCTCATCATTGGCTTTGAAATTACCAATTTGCTTGTCAAAATCTACAACTGCGTTTAAGTTGTCCGTCACCAAGGCTAAATCGTCTGCATCAAAAGCCCGAATTTTCAAATCGGAAGTATCTGCAATCGTTGAGAATGCTCCAAATGAAAAAGTATTGGAAGTCATTGAGGCTTTTGGCCAATCAAAAAGCCCATTTCCTTTTAGACCATCAGGTGTCAAAATTGTCGTTCCTCGCAATGTATGCTGTCCGTCTTTAAACATTTCAAATGGCGCTTCTTCTGCTGTAACGAAAAGACTGTCTTTATAAGGACGCCACAAGATGTCTACATTGATACCACGAACTTGTGGGATTTCAGGTGTCGCATTTCTTTTCTCTTCTAGATTGAATTTCTCGGCAGAACCCGTTGTGTTTTGTGGACGGAAAACTAAATCTTCTGAATTAATCTCTGCATCCAAATAGGTTAAAAGCCCTTTTCCTTGCAAACCTGAATTGCTCAAATCTGCAGTTCCTTTAAAGTTTCCTGCATTCTTATATGCGGGTAAATCAATTTCTGTTTCAAATCCCAAAGATTGGTCTTCTTCACGGACAACTAAAGTTTCTTTAATATCTGGAAATATATCAAAGGAGACTAAATTACCGTCAAAATTAACACTACCTGCTGTTAAATTATCTAAACCATTGAAAGAGAATGGCTTCAATTCAAAGAAGAAAGAGTCTCGTTTATACACTCCTTTTTGCGTGTCCTTATTGTCATAAAAAACAAAGGACGGTGCTTTACTTTGAATGGAAGGGAATATTGGTATTTCTTCACGTCCAGACTTGTTTTCGGGTGCGTCAATTAAAAGAACACCACTTAAATGCTCAATACGAGAAGCAAGAGAAAGCGCCTCTTTATTACCTTTTTCGTCTTCTACACCCGTCGGAATGAAAAGGTCGAAGTAGCGAACTGAGTCTAAAGTAATACTAAAATTATCATAGTCAAAATGGAAATCTTTTCCCTCATAAACGGAATAACCAGAGTATAACTTTCCATCAAAATCCATATTACGATTTTCCTTTAGATAAATCGTCTTTTTGAAAGGGGTTAATGCTGTTTTCTGATATTCAGAAAATTCTACTTTTTCAACTCCACTGACCTCTAATTGTTTTGTTTTGAGGTCAAAAGTACCGTTGGTCTCACGGGTGTCGGAGATGAGTTGTAAGGCATCATAATCTACTTTTTTGATGCTGGCATTAGCGTAATGGAATACTTTATCCTTAATTTCTACCATTTCATCATCCGCATCATAATTGATAAAACCTTTCGCAACTAAATCATAAAGAAGTGACTTAATATTTTCAATTTCATAGCGAGAGTTTAATTTCTTTGCCAAATCATGTGCACTCATTATATTCCCTTCTCGTTCAGCTACTGCACGCATTATCGCGATAGGATTGGTAGTGGAAATATTTTGAACGCGACGATAATCTGCATCATTGAAAAATTTAGTCGATTCAAAAATAGCAGGTGTTGGACTTTTTTTAATTGCCAGACTCTTTTCACCAATAATCAGAGAATCACGAGTAACGTAATAGTTAATTTTATCAGACTCAATGTTGACTTTGTGCATAGAAGAATAGAATGGATTTCTATCACTTCCGCGTTTTCCACGAGACAATTTTAACTCTTTATCTGGAATTTCAAAACGCATATTCACCGAAGGGTGATATAAAGAATCTTGTCCAAAATAAACCGTAGAATTCACACGCTCAGCAACAATTCGTTCCCCACGACGGATGGTAAATAACTCCGAATATCCTTGGAATACGCGTTCCTCGCCCTCTTTGTCAATCGTAATCCGAGCAGGATTTTCTTTAGAACCATAACCGTAAACTGTTGTCCCCTGCAAACGGAAACCTCCCCTATAATCAATTCCTTCTCCAATATTTTCAATATTAATAATCTCTGCATCAGAGGTGAAACGCGGATAAGAACCCTCCGTTGCTGCATTTGATGAAACTACTTTATCTTCAAATTTACCAACTACTGCTGTCTGACCGAAGAACAAAGGATAGTTCATTTTGACATTTGTCGCGCGATAGAGAGAGGACTTAAATTCAATCTCTACACTATCTAATTCTGCATAAACATCTTCCAATCCAAAACGGTCTTCCCAAGAAACTTTACCTCCTAATCCTTTCCATATTCCGTCTGAGGCGTAGTAAATTCCTTTTGTATCCTCAATTCGTATAGTATCATTCTTACGAATAGCTTCGATGTCTACTTTTTCGTACTCAATGACAGCCTGTTTGTTCTCATATTTCATATTTGGTTTATCCGAAATCCCGTACCAAGACACCCCACGACTCGATGCACGCAATGCATTTTTCTCGAAAAAAGGAGCAGAGAAATTAAGAAAATTGAGATATGGTTTGAGTTTTCGATTTTGAATATCAGCTATCATGTTTTCCAAAATGTCATGCCACTGTGTGAAACGTTCCGCTCCATTTTCGGCTTGATTGACGACTATTAATCCTTTTAGATAAGCTTCAAAATAAGGACGCGCTGTCATTTTTTGTTGTAACATCATGTTACTGACCTCAATCATGCGTGTTTGTTCTTCCGCCGTAAAGACACCCGATTTATACTTTTTTTGGAAAGCAGAAAAGACTTCTTTCATCGAACTACTACCACTTGCTGTAAGAAATGGGTCTAGTTCTGAAAGAAATTTATTGGTATTAACGGTGAATGAATCAATGGACTGCGAGAATACGATAGTACCAGAGAAAATAAACAGAAGGGAAAGGAAAAATTGTTTCATGTAGAATTTGATTGAGAATATCGGTTTCCGGTATTCGGAATTACTTTTTGTACGCTTTTTAACGTTGGGAAGGGGGATTTGTTGTTTTTGGAGGAGGGGAGAAACTTTTAAATTCTAGTGCAAGATTCAAACTCAAACTCAAGAATACTATACTTTGAATTTGAATCTTGAACTAGAATTTTCTATTCCACCGTATAAAATTCATAAGAAGCCCGCGCAGGACTTAAAGCGGCAGAACGCGAACCCTCTGCAATTACATAATATTCGGTTCCTTTTGCATAAGGAATGGTTGCTCCGTAAATTTTGTCGTCGCCTGTTTGGTCGTTGTGTCCGCCGTCGTCAAACATTTCCATGCGCGCAAATGCCGCGTCAGAAGTCGCACGGTACATCACATGTACTTTATCCGCTTCCATGACTTTTGCTTGTACGACTAAGTCCGTTTCGCTATACTTTTCAGTTGTTGGTTTTTCTATTGTTGGTGGTGCTTTCGCTAATAGTGGATGTGCTTTTAAGTAAGTAATCCGTGCCTCCATTAACTCAGTGATACCCACGATTTTTGAGCGACCTGCCTGTGCTGTTTGCGTATAATTTTTTTGATATTCCTCATAAGGGTACAATTTATTGCTGTCTTCCCGAACGGAACTGTCAATGCGTTGGCGGATTTTTTCTGCTTGTTTTTTGTATTCTCCGTTGTAGAAATTCTCCTCTAAAATAGTGCGCATGTGTCCAACATATACTTTGCGGTACAAGTCATTTTCCAATAACTTCACTAATAAAGGACGTTTTGGGTTGCGCGTTTTGTAATGAATAAAAGGGCTCATAGTTGCCATGTCTTCATTTGACAAACCTTTATCTGCGGCAAAACGGAAGCCACCAAAACTCAAGTTCATATCCCATACAATCGGTTCAAAAAGACCTGATTTTGGATTTTTATAGAGATAATAATTATGGCATAAACGTCCTGTATAACTATCTAAATTCACTAAAACATTATTAAAAGCAAACATCCATAATGCTTGGTCAACATTTAAGTATTTCTCAATATCTTCGGGCTTCTCGTTGAGTATTTTTGTTAATTCGATTAACTGTTTCCATGCTTCATCTCCACCGCTTTTCATTTCATAGAGTGAAGTGTAGCACTCTGGCTTATCACCAAGATATTGCAAAGATGCTTTATCTCCTTTTGGACAATCAGGTGATTCTTCCTGATTCCAACTTGGGTCACACTTAATTAATGTTCCTTTCTTTGTATCATAATGCTCTTTCAAAAAGTCATCTTCAACACTTTCCGTATTGTTATACAAACCCAAATATTTATCATTTGCATAGACTTTTACAAAGTTTGCTTTGGGAGAAGGCATGTATTTATTTGCAATTTGATAAGACATTACCTCGCGCAAATAACTTGGGTCACGAAATACATTAGATAGTTTTAATTTCGAAATACCAGGAGCAAATTCTTGTCCTTCCGTCACAAAATCTGCCTTGATATTAAAAGGCAGTTTTGATTTTTCGTACTTCCGTGTATTATGATAAGAGGAATTTCCCTTATATCGAACACCACAATCCTTAACTGTCACCCCATTAAAGGTCACATCTGCCACCAGTCTCTCGCCCTTGTCGCGCTCTTTCATTTGATGCAAAATAGCATCGTAATTATCACTTTTAAACTTGATACGGACTTCATGAATCTTGTTGATATCATAAAAGTCTTGCGCCGTTACAGCGTTTAGACCAAAGATTAAAAGTAGTAAAGTAAATATTCGTGTCATTCTTTTTAGTTGTCAGTTGTCGGCTGATAGTTGACGGTAAAAAGCTTCAATGCTTGTTGAATAGTGCCAATTGTCATTCCAACTCTTAGGTATTTTTCTTTTTTTCCAAAATTCCCCTCATTTCCATCACAAACATAAAGTTTTTCCTGCGTAAAACGTATCTTTCGCGCCTTCTCGTTTAATAGACGATTAGAAATGTAAAACGGCACAAGATTTAAAGCTTGTAAAGGTTAAAAAAGTTATAAAGGTTGTTAATCGCAGATTATTACAACTTTTACAAACTTTACAACTCTACAAGCCTTACAAGCTTTTTTTAATGGATAATAAATTCTCTCTTTTAGAACTCAACGAATATATTAGGCAAGTACTGATATTGAACTTCTCAGATGCAGTCTGGGTCAGTTGTGAAATCTCGCAAGTGAATCAGTCACGGGGGCATTTTTGGATGGATTTGGTGGAGAAAGACTTGTTGACAGATGCGGTGTCGGCGAAATCTTCAGCGGTTTTATGGCGTCGGGATTATTTGCGTTTACAAATGGACTTAGGGACTAGTTTGGATAGTATTTTACAGGATGGAATGCAGGTTTTGTTGAAAGTAAAAATTAACTATCATGAGGCGTATGGAATGAAGTTTATTGTGGAGGAAATTGACCCAGGTTATACTTTGGGACAGTTGGAGATTAAGCGACAAGAGACGATTTTAAAACTGCGTAAGAAAGAGTTACTACAACTGAATGGCAGTTTGAAATTGCCGCCAGTGATACAACGTATTGCAGTTTTATCTTCAGAAACAGCAGCAGGATTACAAGATTATTTGGTGCAAATGAAAAATAATCAATTTGGCTATCATTTTGATAATCAGTTGTTTGCGACAGCAATGCAAGGTCAGTTCGTGGAGAAGGAAATGCGCTCGCGTTTGAAAAGTATATCGAGACGACGGGAGGAATTTGATGCGGTAGTGATAATACGAGGTGGTGGTGCACGCTTGGATTTATCTGCTTTTGATAGTTATGATTTGTGTGAGACGATTGCTAAATTTCCTTTGCCAATCTTGACAGGTATTGGGCATGATGTGGATGAAACTGTGGCAGATATGGTAGCACATACCGCTCTAAAAACACCAACTGCTGTAGCTGATTTTATCCTGAATCGCACAGCGACTTTTGAAGGCGAAATGCAATATTTAGCGCAATATGTCCAGCAACAAACAGAGCGAGAATTGAAGCGGCAAGAAATGTACTTGCAACAAGCGGAACAAACTCTGCATTTTGCGACTAAGCAATATTTTAGAACACAAGACATGACATTAACGCAGTTGGAAAGAGATATTCCGACGCAGATTAAATTCCGTCTTTTTGCAGCAGAACAGCAATTGAAATCTTTGGAGAAATCGGTTGATTTGTTGAGTCCAGAGGCGGCTTTTCGTCGAGGTTTTACGATTACGACAAAAGGGAAGGAGGTGATTCGGTCTAAGGCGGATTTGGAGAAAGGGGATAGGATTGAGACTTATTTTGTGGATGGGAAGGTGGAGAGTGAGGTTTTGGAGTAAGTTTTTTTCTTTGTAACAACACAGGTAACAGTCACTATTTTTCATTATTGTGAGGTAAGAAGAAAAACTAAATTTTACTCCGAACCGAAGTGACTGTTACCTATATTGTTCTTAAGAAAAATATTGCGCGATGCCCTGTGCCACACCATCCTCTTTGTTCGTGTCTACAACCACATCTGCTACCGCTAAAACTGCCTCTTTTGCATTGGCAACAGCAACACCTACTTGCACTGCTTTTAGCATTTCCATATCATTGTAATTATCACCAAAAGCGATACAATTTTCTAAGTCAAGTGTTGGATATTTATATGCCAATAGAGTCTTAATCCCTGTTAATTTTGAGATTTTCTTATTGGCAATTTCGAGATAAGTATCTTTTGAACGATATAGGTGTAATTCATCTTCAAAACCTTCTTTTAATGCTTTTTCGACGCGGTCAATCTCTTCTTTTGCACCCATACACATGATTTTATGCGCGCCTTTTTTACTTTTTGTCCAGTCTGTAATAACCTCAGAAATAGCTTTAATCGTTGGTTTTACTTTTGTATTATTTTCCTCTCGCTTTGCCCAATAATCCATTTCCTCTACATACCAATCATTCTCATTATACAAGCTGATATGAAATTCATTCTCTGCATTTAAATCCGCCAAAACACGAATAATATCAACAGGTATCGCACAAGAATGAATACTTTTCCCGTCCACTAATACCAAGCCACCATTAAAACAAATCAAAGGTAGACCTTCAATCTGTAGGTCTGATTGTATATGTGTCATCGCCGTTGGCATCCTTGAGGAAATTAGAATAAATGGGATGTTTTGTGCTGTAATTCGCTTAATTTCTGTTTTTAATAATTCAGAGACTTCGCGGTCTTTATTGAGTAATGTGCCGTCGATGTCGGTGAAGGCTATTTTTAAGGACATATTAAGGATGCTATTTTTTTGATAAAATATCTGCAATTAGTTCACTAATTTCTTCTCCTCGCGTCAAGGTCATCATGTGCGAACCATGTGGGACAAGGTAGTCATATTTTACATTTTTAATAGGAACAGTGCTATCTTTTTCACCATGAATATGGACAATGTTTTTTGGTGACATTTCCCTTTCCCATGTCAAAATCATCTCAATAGTCCGCCGCAAAAAATGAGGGTCTTTGTCTTTTAACATCGCTTTGAAAGTTTCCTTTTCATGTCGTCTATCAGGTTCTACGATTGGTTGTAAAATTCGCGCGCCTAATTTTGACATACCAGGGGAGACAATTTTATAAATTGGTATTTTTTGTTGAAATCTATAGCTACCAGGCAATTCGTTTCGATGTTTTGCACTTGAGATAAGTATTACTTTTTCTGGAGATAAAAAAGTGCTCATTTCTGTGGCTAACATACCGCCTAGAGACACACCAATAAGAATGAATTTTTCAGTCGTGTCAATTTGCTTTGCTAAGGTATGTGCATATTCTGGCAAGCTTGTCCCTTTTTTAGGAGTAATGTATTGGATATGTTTTACACGATAGTTATCAGGAAAACTAAGATTGTTGAATAGACGATAATCTGCGCCTTGACCAGGGATTAGGTATATTGTAGTGCTATCAATATTTGCGTTTGATGTGGTGCAAAGTATTGATAAAGAGATGATTAGGAGAAAGGTGTTTTTTAATTTTAGGGGCATGGCATCTTAATTTTATTTGTCAAAAAATGTATATTCATACTCCCAAGAATAAAGTAAGTCTCCATTTAAAAGAACAACTTCTGTCGCTAAAAGTCCATTGTCATAGTAGGTGTAACTAATCTTCATGACATCCTCTTTTGTACTTTCCTTTTCGTTCCCACATAAAAGGATAAGAGGACCATAATTCGTTGCTTTTATCAATTGATTTTTGGCGTTATATTCTCTGTCTATGTAAGGATTTTTCCTGCCATTTCTATCAACTCGATAAGTGTAGATGCAATTGCCATACTGGTCATAATTTAGCTTTTCTTCGACGTGTTTAAAGCCAATTAGTGTGCGTTTTATGAGTTGATTCTTGTTATTATAGATGTATTTTGTCCTTTTCGCTTTGGTCGCTGGTACTCTTAAATAATTTATTGATTTTTTCTTTAGACGACCATTTTTATCATAATCAAAATCTGTTTTGAAAAATACTTTATCCTCTCTTATCTGTCGCTCACATACTTTAATTCCTTTTTCATTATACTGGTTTTTTATAACATAATCTCTTTTGGGGTTATTTTTGAAGGCAATATCTATTTCTGAAAGACGATTATTCCAGAGATATTTATAAGTCTCGACGGGGTAAGTGCCCGTTGTATCTGTAGAGTGAAAAGTCGTGATATTTCCTAATTCATTAAAGCGCATATAATAAGCTAAATTGGAATGACTACTCATTTTACCGTCCTTTAATTCTGTTAAATAGGCTTCTCTTGTCTCGACGTGAAGGCATTTGATTAGTGTGTCTTGACGTATAAATAATTCGCCGCATTGAGCATAAATATAATCGGATTGGAAGATTAGGATTAAGAATAAAACCGTTTTAATTAACCTGCAAAATTGGAGTTGAAAAGTCATCTTGTTTGAGTTTTTATGGAATGTTGTTTTTATTTTTCAATGATAAAAATAGTAGTTTCGCCCATATCATGTTCTCCAAAGAAAACAAAGCATTTATCTTCCAGATTTAATTCCGAAAATGCATTTTCTGCCTGTAAATCTGCAAATACTTCATGAATAACTAAATTCCCTTTCGCTTCAGCATATGCTGTCAATTCATCATAGCCGTCCAAATCCCAGTAATCTTCAGCATTATATTCCTCTCTCACTTTTTCATCATCATCCAAAATGCCAAAACAGTTGAAATAATCTAAGCTAATGCCTGGCATTGCTTCAAATTCAGAGGTGAATTCATAGTTGTAGCCCAATTCTGGGTCTTCCTCCTCACTATCGTAATTATCCCATTTCCAAATGCCATAAGCCAATGCTTCTTTGTCCTTCCACCATGTGCCGTCGTACTCAAAAAGTATCACTTGGATAGGATATTCTTTGACAATTCCTTTTTCGGGATTTGTCCACCATTCTTTGATGTTTTTCTTGATTTCTGCGGCGACTTTAAGCTTGTATGCTGCGAAATCAAAGGCTACTAACTTATCAAAAATCTCAGTAAAGATGCGATTTTTATTAGCTTTTTCTTGAAACTCTTGGCGCGCTTTTTTAGCTTCTTTTTCGAAGTAATCTTTGATGCTTTTGTTAGTCATAGTGCTTAATTAGGGATGATTAAAAAAGGAAATTTCATAAAGTTGGGAAGACTTTCATAATAGTTGATGGAAAGAACATACAAAACCAAAATGACAATAATAAATACAATTTTTTCAGGCATAGGCTTATTGTCAATCATCCTTTTTACCATTCTATTTCCTGTACCAAATGGAATTCTAATCAGAATGAAATACCCCAAAAAGACTGCTATGATTTTTAAGAAGATATTTTCAGTCAAATCGCCAACTATTTTCCCAATAATTACAGCCAATTGTCCCCAAACGATAATGCCAATAATAACAAATAAAGATGTTCCAATTATTCTGATAATTCTCCCTTCCTTTTCTGTTATTTGTTCTTCCTCATCATGTTCCTCCTCGTTCATTTCTTCATTAGATGCAGTACCTAATACTTTGAAGAATGAACTGTAATAGTAGATGTAAATGCTAACCAAAGGCGCGATGATTAGCATCAGTATTTTAACTAAAATACTCATAATTCGATTTTATTAATGTTGTCGTATTTTACTAATAGGATAGAACTTAAATTCACCCACTCCACACATTCATTTATAACCATAGCATCCGAAGAAACAACGACACCTTCTTCCGCCTCTTTCAACACTTTATCAGGATTGAAATCCAAAATTATCTCCCAATTCCAGCCATTTTGCTCCGCAATTTCATACAACAAAACTTTCAAACGCCCACTATTAGAAACAGGTGTATCAAAGTACCATATTAACTTTTCCACTTCCTGCTTCTTACAAAAACGTCCCACCATTTCAACTGCCTCCTGCGTCGTCGTCACCCGCTTGTAAGTCCCATGAACACTCGCTAAATCACGATATCCACCGTCCCGCCCAACAAATATCAAACCACCTGAAAGTGCTGTTTCCAAACTAATCAAAAGATTAAATCCGTCAATGAGAATGGTCTTGCCTTTTAGCTCATTTTCCCTCAATTCTTTCGCTTTTCTAAGTTTTAAATCTGCATTAGAACAAGCCCCACGCAAAACCGCCATACGCTGCCGTTCTGTCAAACGAAAGCGGTCACCAACAAGTTTTAAACTCGCCTTATCTGGATAACCCATTGTCAATAAAATGGATAAGTCGCATGTCGCTGCACGTAAGTCAGGAAGGAACTTTTCAGAGAAAAGTTTACGGTCATTTGGATGTTGACCTCGGGTACGTTTGGTTGATGACAAGTTGTTTGGTTATTGTGTTATTAGTTAACGTGTTATTCTCTCAAAAGCAAATATATGTAAATAATCAAGTAAAACTATGTTTGGATTTTAATAACCAATAACCATTAACACAAT
>CAZQTE010000060.1:0-18905 GCA_964595615.1 uncultured Saprospiraceae bacterium | reverse complement strand
GACGGCTGCGACAGTATCGTCATTGAAACTGTAATTCTTCTAGAAAGTAATACGATTACCTTGCCCGATGCTTTCACTTGTAACCCTGATGAAGTCGGTACTTTCACTGAAACTTTCACCAATCAATTTGGCTGTGACAGTACCACAATTATAAGCATAAATTTAGCACCAAGCGACTTGATGAATATACCCTTAACAACCTGTAATCCCGATGAAGTTGGTGAAGTTATAATGAATTTCACCAATCAATTTGGTTGTGACAGTATCATCATCGAGACGACTACTCTCCTACCAATATCAGATTGTGGCATCAATGGTACGGTTGTAGGAAGTACCATTCCTTGTGATGAAAATACTGGTTCATTTACAGTCAATATAGAATTTGGTCAAGGACCTTTTGATATTAGTTGGACAGGTGCGGAAGACGGAAGTGGAGTGATTGAAAACGTAGGAGAAAATATTGATTTTGCCAATTTATCAGCGGGTGCTTATGAAATTGTAATTACAGCTGGGAATGGCTTTACAACAAACTTAACAACTGAAATATTACAAAACGTCCCTCCTGATGTCACAGCGTTCATTACTTCTAACTACAATGGATTTGATATAAGTTGCATAGGAGAAAGTGATGGAACAGCACAAGTAGAGGCAACCAATGGACAAGCTCCTTACAATTACTTCTGGTCAAATGGAGAAACAACAAGCGCCATTGAAAACTTAAGCGTGGGAACCTACTCTGTTACCGTTACAGATGCATTGGATTGTGACAACGAAACTGAAATTATCTTAACAGAACCAGAAGTACTTTCTATGACTTTTGAGATAACTGATTTGGATTGCTTTGGTCAAAGTAGCGGAACAATTGTAGCTGAAGTGACAGGAGGTGTGCCGCCTTATTCCTTCGTCTTAAATGACAACGAGGCACAAGAGAGTAATATTTTCACGGGTCTAATTGATGGTGTTTTCACTATTTCCGTAGAAGATGCTAATGCTTGTAAAATTTCTGAAATCATAGGAATTAACGCGCCTTTGGACGTTAATGTAAATCTAGGTGGAAATTTAAACATAGATTTAGGCGACAATACTGGTTTAACTGCGCTAACTAATATCGATGAACTTTTAATAGATAGTGTCGAGTGGTCAGGAATTGACTCTACAGAATGTCCAGAATGCTTAACGCAATTTGTTGCCCCATTATTTACAACAACTTATTCTGTCAATATTATTGCCGAAAATGGATGTGAAGGTTCAGATGATTTGACAATCTTTGTCGATAGAAGTAAAGATGTTTATGTACCGACTGCTTTTTCTCCTGAGGCAGATTTAAATAATATATTTATGATTTTTGCGGCGGATAATACTGTTGCAAATATCAAAGAATTCAGAGTAGTCAATCGTTGGGGGAATATGCTCTTTGAGTATTTCAATTTTCTACCTAACGACCCTAATTTTGGTTGGGATGGAAAATTTAGAGGTCAGTCAATGAATACAGATGTTTATGTTTGGTATGCTGTAATTGAATTTGTGGACGGTGAGACTGAAGTATTTAAAGGGGATGTTACTTTGATACGTTAGGGTCGTTAAAAAAACAACTTATAACAGTTTGAACATTCTTTCTTCCTTAGAATGGGAAACAGCTCAAATTAAAACGGCGAAAAAGTAGGTTTAATCCTATTTTTTCGCCGTTCTCATAAAAGGAAAATATTCTGAAATTAGACACTAATCTTTCCAACAATATCCTCTATCGTCAATTTTTCTTGCTCACCACTATTCATATTTTTGAAAGTCAATTCTCCACTTTCCATTTCATTGCTTCCTATGATGACTAAATAAGGAGCTTTGCGTGAGTTCGCGTACTTCATCATCTTTTTCATCTTCGCAGCAGCAGGATATAAATCAGAATTAATACCAGCAGCACGCGTTTTGACCAAGCAGTTGTAGGCAAATTTGTGCGCAGCATCATCCATTGCAATAAAAAGTAATTGAAGAGTCTCTCCCGTTTCCGCAGGAAATAAATCCAACTCAGACATCACATCATAAATCCGCGCTGCTCCAAATGAAACACCGACACCAGACACTCCTTTCATCCCAAATATTCCCGTCAAATCATCATAACGACCACCGCCACCAATGCTGCCCATGACTAAATCAGGATAAGCCGTTTTATCTGCTTCGACTTCAAAAATACAACCTGTATAATAGTTCAAGCCACGCGCCAAAGTAATATCAAATTCTACTTTATTCGTAGGTTTCACATTATCAAAGTAGCGGTGAAATTCTTCTAATTCTGCAATACCTTTTTGTCCTTCTTCGCTATCTACAAATGCCGTTTTCAAAGAAGCTAAATCTTTGACTTTTAGCATTTCTTCGATTTTTGCAATTGCCTCATCATTGATACCGCGCGTTAACATTTCTTTGCGTACACCTTCGATACCGACTTTGTCTAATTTGTCAATTGCCATGGTCATTTCGACAAATTTGTCTGAAATTCCAGCTGCCTCTGCCATTCCAAATAAGACCTTGCGGTTATTGATTTTAATGACAGTTTTGACATTTAATTTCGCGAAAACTTCATCGTATATCTGCACCAATTCTGCCTCATACATCAAACTCGTTGAGCCAACAACATCCACATCACATTGATAAAATTCTTGGTAACGTCCCTTCTGTGGACGGTCTGCACGCCAAACTGGTTGTATCGCATAACGCTTAAAAGGAAACTCAATATCATTTTGGTGCATGACCACAAAACGCGCAAAGGGAACGGTCAAATCATAGCGCAGACCGCGCTTAGAGATAGTAGATAAGACTTTTTGACTTTCTTTATTTGCCAAAGCTTCTGGATTTGCTTTTGACAAAAAATCGCCGTTATTCAAGACTTTAAATAACAAACGGTCGCCCTCTTCTCCATACTTTCCAGTAAGAGTCGAAAGGTTTTCCATGACAGGCGTTTCAATAGGCTGATAGCCATATTTAATGAAAGTCTCACGGATAGTTTTGAATATGTAGTTACGCTTGATAACCTCGGTTGGGAGGAAATCACGGGTTCCTTTTGGTATGCTTGGTTTCATATTTTTCTTAAATATGAAATATGAAATATGAAATATGAAAATGAGGGAACAAGTCGCTCCATTCATATTTCATATTTCATACTTCATATTTCTCTTAAAGTGCAGACTGGAATTGCTTCAAAAATCTCACATCATTCTCAAACAACAAACGAATATCCTCTATACCATACAACAACATCGCTTGACGTTCGATACCCATTCCGAAGGCAAAACCTGAATATTTTTCTGGGTCGATGCCACAGTTTTCTAAAACTTTTGGGTCTACCATTCCGCAGCCCAAAATCTCTAACCAACCTGTTCCTTTGGTGATGCGGTAATCCGCTTCACTTTCCAATCCCCAATAGACATCCATTTCAGCAGACGGCTCGGTGAATGGGAAATAACTTGGACGTAGGCGAATTTCTTTATCGACACCGTACATTTCTTTGGCGAAGTAAAGCAAGGTTTGCTTCATGTCTGCAAAAGAAACATTTTCGTCGATGTACAATCCTTCTACCTGATGAAACTGCGCATGTGAACGAGAAGAAATCGTTTCATTACGATATACACGACCTGGCGCGATGATGCGAATAGGTGGTTTTTCTGTCGTCATGGTACGCGCCTGTACACTTGAAGTGTGCGTACGTAGCAACATTTCCATAGAATTTTGCAAGTAGAATGTATCTTGCATATCACGCGCGGGGTGGTCTTCTGGCGTATTCATGGCAGTAAAGTTATGCCAATCATCTTCGATTTCTCGTTCTTCAGAAACAGTAAAACCAATACGCTCAAAGATTTCGATAATACGATTCATCACGATACTGACCGGATGACGACTACCTACTTCCAATGGCTCGCCTGGAGCAGTCAAATCGATATTTTGTCCTTCAGCAGAATCCGCGGCACTTTCAGATGCATCTTGCAATTGCTGAAATTTAGTAGCAGCAGCTTGCTTAACGCTATTGATAAGTTGTCCGTATTCTTTTTTGCGCTCATTTGGCACATTGCGAATTTCGCCCATTAATGGCTTCAAAATGTTTTTTGAACCCAAGTATTTGATACGAAATTGTTCTGTTTCTTCAGCAGTTGTAGGTGCTGCAGATTCAATTTCTGCTAAAATCGCGTTTACTTTATCGAAGACTTCCATGCTAATTGTATATTGTCAATTGGATATTGAATATTCCGCCTATTATTAAAAGGGTGCAAAAGTACGGAAAAGTTCCGTTTGAGGGGGGAATTTTTTGGAGAGATTGGAGGTTTAGTTAGAAAAGCCTTATATTTGGAAAGTAGAAATCGTTTAAATCAAGCAATTTATAAAATGGAAGTATCGGATATATTAAATCAAGGAAAGTTTACGCGTTCTCAATTAGAGCTTTTAAAATTTTTTTCGACGAATCCAACGGATGAAGAAGTTGAGAATATTAGACAATTTTTTATTGAATATTACGCAGAAAAAATTTTGGATGAGGTGGATGCAGCAATAAAAGTGAAAGGCTATAGTCAATCAGATGTAGAAGGTTGGGCTAAAGAGCATAATAGAACACCTTATCTTACTTATCGGAAGTATATGGAAAACAAGGGGCAAAATTCAGCAGAATGACTATAGTTTTAGATACAAATATTCTGCTGGTAGCTATCGCTCGTAACTCCAATTTACATCTGATATTTCAAGAATTGGTACGCCAAAAGTATATTTTGGCTGTATCCACAGAGATTTTATTAGAATACGAGGAAATCTTACAAAGAAAATTAGGTACAGAAACAGCTACAAGCGTTATTACTTTTCTTTCTAATCTGCCCAACATACGTAAAATTGATACTCATTTCCTTTGGGGAATGATTGAAAATGACTGGGATGATAATAAGTTTATTGACTGTGCAGTTGCTGCGGGTGCGACATATATTGTCTCTGATGATGCTCATTTTCGAATTTTGAAAAAGATAGATTTTCCACCTTTGAACTTACTAACGGGAGAGGAATTTGTTGAGGTTCTAAAAGGAAACATTAACTAATTCGTATATTTTAATACACTCCTTACCTCAAAAAAAGACTCCATGAAATTTCAGTTAATTCTACTCACTATAATATTCTTTTGCATTAGCAACATCTCATTACTACACGCACAACAGAAAAAAATAAGTCACCAAACTGGAATTAAAGCGGGGATTGGGTTTAGCGGAAAAGTTTTTATGGGAGAAGGAACTTATCATTTAAATTATCATCCAATAAAAAAGATTTGGATTGGCATAGAGACTGGAATTACTGGAAATTACTGGTTTCGACTAAGGAGTAATTTCAAAAACAAGCCTATTTATAGTATAAATTTAGGAGTACAATTAGGTTATGTATTGTCTAAAAAGCATAGACTATTTTCACGACTTGGATATACTTTTCAAGCTCTTCGCGGGCCGATGTTTCAATATGGCTTAGGCTATTCTTTAAAAAAAGAAAAGTCTGAATTTCAATTCATGCTTAGCAGAGATTGGACTCATGATTTATATCGTCCAAAGCAAATAACTCCTTATGGTGATATTAGTTATTATGCTGGTTATTTTTCATTTTCCATTACATATCTAAAATCATTTCGTTTTCGTTTTTAAGATTTTTTTTCCCAAAGAAAAATTAACACCATGAAATTTCACCTAATTTTACTCACTATAATACTATTCTGCATTAGCAATATTTCACAGCTACACGCCCAACAGAAAAATAAGTCATCACATTTAGAAGAAGAGTAACATATATAATTACGAAAATTCAGGAAATTCCTTTTTCAAATCATCAAAACTAATAACTCGGGCATATCCTTTTGCGACCAATCCTTCGTACAATCTTTTATCTCCTGTCCACAATTGAGCATCTAGGAAATCTGCCAAAGCAACAAATGTTAAATCGTCCATATCCGTATCTCTCACATAAGGTAGAGCTTTAGTATAAAACTCGAAAGGAATAGCATCATCTGGAATGAAATTTATTTGAGCATATAAAATATTAAGAATTGCACGAATTTCATCTTCTGGCATTCCCGATATTTCTCCCAATTTTTCAATGTAGCGTTCAATCTCTATTTTCAGATATTCTGGTGCATATAATTTTATTTGCTTTTTGGCCGAAGTCATCAAAAAATGCCCAATTGGGTTTTTGATATTCAAAGTGGCAGAAAAAATGATATTACTATCCGTGACAAGTATTCTCACCATATCAAACTAAATCTTCAAAACCATCGATGCCTTTAAACCGCGCCTTATTCTTCTCCCACCAGCCTTTTTTCACTTCACGCGCTAATTCATCTATTTGTTCTTGTTTTGCCTCACTTTTTGAAACCAAATTGACGTAAGAAAAATAATTTAAAAAATGTTTTATATCTGTTTCCGCAGTATCTGGCGGTAGTTTTATCCAAATAGCTTCATCTGTTTTTTCAATAGTTATTCCCATAATTTTCTATTTTTGGTAAAAGTAATCTTTTAGTAAAGATAGTTCTTTTACGATAAAAAAGCAAAGAACTCCACTTTCCACAAATCTTCAACAAAGAATAAATCCATATAATTCCTGGCATATCCCCTCCCCCTTCTAAATAATTACCCGTACTTTTGTCTTTCATTTAAATTACCCTGTCAAACAAAATCGACAGCCACCATACATTATGAATCAACCAAAAAAATACGTTACCGTACACGGACACTTCTACCAGCCACCGCGCGAAAACGCCTGGTTAGATATTGTAGAATTACAAGACTCTGCTGCGCCTTGGCACGATTGGAATGAACGCATTAATTTTGAGTGCTATTCTACCAATGCCGCGTCACGAATACTGGATGCTGAAAGTTATATTACAAAAATTACAAGTAATTATTCCCGGATAAGTTTCAATTTTGGTCCTACTCTTTTGTCTTGGTTAGAGATGAATGACAAGGATACTTATGCCCGCATTTTAGCTTCGGATAAGCGGAGTATGGAACGTTTTGGAGGACACGGTTCGGCTGTGGCGCAGGTGCATTCTCATATCATTATGCCCTTGGCGAATGAGCGGGATAAGCGGACGCAGGTGGAATGGGGATTGGCGGACTTTGAGGCGCGATTTGGTCGTAAAGCTGAGGGTATTTGGTTATCAGAGACGGCAGTGGATACGGATACTTTGGAGGTTTTGTTAGACTATGGCATCAAGTACACAATACTTGCGCCGCGTCAAATGAAAGCCTTACGTCATCAGGATAGTGATGATTGGTACACAGTACAAAATGAGCAATTTGATACGCGCAGACCTTACAAATGCATCTTACCTTCGGGGCGCGAAATTGCCCTTTTCTTTTACAATGGGGAAATTTCAAAAGGCATTGCTTTTGAAGGTCTCTTGAATAATGGAAAGTCATTTGCTTCACGTCTTTTGGGTGCTTTTGACCAGAATGATGAGGCGCAATTGGTTCATATTGCAACGGACGGCGAGAGTTATGGACACCATCATCGTTATGGCGAAATGGCCTTGTCAGATTGCTTGAAAACGATAGAAGAAAGTGGACAAGCAACGATTACCAATTATGGTCAATATTTAGAGCTTTTTCCACCGACCTACGAAGCGCAAATTTGGGATAACTCCTCTTGGTCTTGTGTGCATGGTGTGGAGCGTTGGCGCTCAAATTGTGGCTGTCATACTGGTGGAGAAGGACATTGGAATCAGGCTTGGCGCGCACCTTTGCGAGAGGCCTTGGACTGGTTGCGAGAAGAATTAATACCAATTTATCAACGTGAAGGAAGTAAATTATTGAAAGATGTTTGGGCAGCGCGAAATGATTATATTCAGGTCCTTATCAATAGAAATGAGCAAACAGTCGGAGCATTTATTGAACGAAATGCGAAATATGATTTAGATGCGGATGCGACAACTCAATTGTTGCGACTCATGGAGATGCAGCGAAATGCAATTTTGATGTACACGAGTTGTGGTTGGTTTTTTAATGAGGTTTCAGGAATTGAAACGAATCAGATTTTACAATATGCTTTGCGTGCGATTGAATATGCGAAACAAGTCGCAGACCTTAATTTAAAAGAAAAATTTGAAGCACTCTTAGAAAAAACTCCTTCTAATATTTTTGAGAATGCTTTAGAAAATTGGAAGCAAAATGTCTTGCCAACAGCCGTCGGATTAGAGCGTGCAGGTATGCATTTTGCTGCTGCTGCTTTGTTTGAAGAGGATTTGAAAAAGATTGAATTATTTAATTACGAGGGTGTAAGTAAAGATGTTGACCGCATGGAGGCAGGTATGCAGCGTGTAGTGGTCGGACGGATGAGTTTGCGTTCAAAAATTACGTACTCGGAAAAATCTTTCAGCTTTGCAGCAATCTATCTAGGTCAACAAAATATTTTCGGGACTATCAGTACCCAACTCGATGAGGAACAGTTTGAAAAGATGCGTCTTGGTCTATTTAAAGCTTTTAATTCTGCAAATTTGGGTGATGTCATCATCAATACAGAGAGATATTTTGGCAAAAAGCGCTTTACAATTCGCAATTTATTCCAAGATGAAAAGCGTAAAATCCTGACGCAAGTTATGGAACAAAACTTGGGACATGCTGAGCGAAATTTTAGAGATATTTACGAGGATAATTACCAGTTAATGACTGTGATGTTGGAGAATAAAATTCCCGTACCACAGGTCTATACAGATGCTACGGAACACGTTCTCAATAGAGATTTACAAAATTTCTTTTTGAATGGTACGATGTATTTGCGCGAGTTAGAAAGACTCGCCAAAGAATTCAAAAAGTGGAAGGTGGATTTTAAGAATATTCCTGCTTTTAAGTTGAATGCTAGTCAGCGGATTAATATGGAGATTCAAAGGTTAGAACAAAGCGAAGGTGGTTTAGAAAAATTAAAATCTCTCAATAAAACTTTGAATATATTAGATGAGATGGAAGTCATTTTAGATTTTGCTAAATGTCAAAATTCTTATTTCAAAATGGCAAAAAAAATCAAAAAAGGAGAGCTTTCTTTTGAGAGCGAAGAGTGGAAGGTCGCATTCTTAGAACTGGGAGAAATCTTAAAAGTACGGGCACAGATTTGAGTTGATTATTGGTTATTCGTTATTGGTTATTCTATGAATTATGAAAAAACAAAGAATAGCCAATAACTATTAATCAGTAACTAATTCCCCCCTGACTTCTTTACTTTCGTATATCCTTTACCTTTCAACAAATCGACGACTTTATCACGGTGATTACCTTGAATAATAATTTCGCCGTCTTTGACTGAACCACCAACGCCACATTTAGATTTCAGGAATTTTCCAATATCTTTTAAATCATCATCCGAACCTACGAATCCTGTCACTAGAGTCACCTCCTTACCACGTCTCTTCTTGCGGTCAATCATCACGTATAACTTTTGTTCAGACGGATCAAGTGTATCCTGAGTTTCATCATCGCCAAAATCAGGTTCCCAGTCAGGATTAGTCGAATAAAACATTCTTTTCTTTGCCATATTTGTTAGTTGTCGGTTGACAGTTTTTGGTCGAGTATAAGTATTTCTATTTAATCTTCAGGGTCTTCCATGATGAAAACATCTTCACCGTCTTTTTGGAAGTAGTATTTTTCTCTCGCAAACTTTTCAAGATCTTGTTCTTGCACTCGTTTTTGTTCTTTTGCCTCGCTTATTTTATCAATATAATATTGCCTATCAAACTCTAGATTTTGGCGCGATTGATTCAACTTATATTGAGTCATAATGTCTGCTTTCGAGATAAAAATCATCCAAAAGATAAAGACCGTTAAAACCAAAAAATATTTATTCCGCATCGGTGCGGGTATTTTATCTAATAGTGGTTTTAATGGGTTGTGACCAGTTTTTGCTTTTGCCATAACTCTCCTATTTGATATGTGTGTTTTCTCTTTCTAAAAGACTTGTTTGCAAATATCCGAAAATTGCGCCGATTATAGAGGTTTCTAAGTAGAGGAATTAAAAAATATAAGATAGACACACAAAAACACCCGCCATACTTACGTATAACGGGTGTTGTGGTTGCCCTATAAATAGAACACTGTTCATCTGTTACCTTCATCAGGGGTAACTTCAGTTGTGAGTTTTGCTGTCCCACCCTAACGGGACACTCACAGGATTTGTTGCTAGTTCTAAAACCAAGCAGTTTTGCAAGTTTGTAAACAGACCACACTAATTAAGCTAGCATGCTGTTTAAATGTTTTTTGTTGAAAAAGTATAAGTCCAAAAAAACTAGTAGAAAATAAGAAGCTATTTTGAAGAATTTGTCTGAAAGTTGAGATATAAGTGCATGACACTATTTATTCGGACATTTTGAGAGGATATTTTTTCGTTATTTTCCTCTTAAAAATAGTCGCGTGATGCAGACCATGCAACGATTTTTAAAAGAAAACTATCAAAAAAAACCTCTCTCTCAAATTTATCCGAATAAATAATGTCATGCACTTAAATTACTTTTCGCACACAAATATATTAAAAAAAACTATTTAATATATGAAATCATTTACTCTTAATTAAATATTAACGGTTTTCAGGTAGTGAGGTTCGGCTACTTAAAAAACGTAGCCCATGTGCAAAGCAAAATTAGGTTTTTTAGTAAAGAAGTTATATTGTGTATCTAATTTTATGGGACCTAAAGGTGTCATATAGCCGAATTCAATGCCCGCCCCAAAGATTTTGTCCCTACTTGATTCCGACTCCATTGTCCCATTTTCATTTGAAATTAAAAAGTTCTTTACATCGTAATATCCATAGTTAGTGATTAAAGAAGTAAAGAGGTTTTCCTTGGGTTCAAAACGAAATTTAAGGGAAGTAAAAGCATAAGCTGTTGCAGGTCTTTCCATGTATCCAAAGCCTGCAAATTCAACGAAATTATTTTCATAAGGAATTGAACGACCGAGATAAAATAAGCTTAAGAAATTATTATTCGCATAAGCAGAGATACCACCATCTACCCCCCATTCTATCGCAAATTTCTTACTCACAGGAAAAACACGATTAAAATATGTACGTATCAATCCATTTAAATTATCATTGACAATCGTTGTATCTGTTGCGAATTCTCGAAGGCTTCCGCCAAAAGAAAATTTTGCTTCAAGTGATGCAATCGAGCCCGCTTTAGGGAAATGAAGTCGGTCATAAGAATCACGCTTCAAATCAAAGTATATGTTTTGTTGGCTAAGACGTAAATCTTCTGTTTCAGGCGCAAAAAGTGCGCGAGATTGAGAATATTGTTCTAAACCAACACCAACTTTTATCAACCAACGATTACGTACATCTGAGAAAATATCAAAACGTCCTTCATAGTGATGAATATCAAACACATCTAAAAGCTGTCCATTCTCATATAAATCCGCAGGGTAAAAATGTGCTTTTGCTCTTAATTTAAAACCAATACTTGGTCTTATTGCTTTCGTATAAACTAGATAATCAAGTAGCAGAGCAGGATTTTCAGAAACACGTGCATCAATACTTAATTTAGAACCTTGTATTAATTGATTTCTAAACGTTCCATTAAGCAGTAATCCAGCTTTCAAATCACTATCATACTCCATTCCCACCCGAATAAAGTCTCCTGACTGATAAGCTGTTTCCAAAACGATTACATGTCCATCTTCAAAAGGGAATAAACGATAACATACATTTTTCACAAATTGGCTACCCAAAAGAACCTGCATACGTTTTTCTAGATGGCTTATTGTGTATTTTGCACCTGTTACTAATTGTAATTGATTGCGTAGAGTATTGTATTGACGTTCGTCCGAATGTTCTATTCTTATTCCTGTCAGTTTTATTGTATCATGCTTAATGATACCTTTTCTTTGCGGCAAATTTTGCGGTTCTATCAATTTCAAAATCTGAGGTAGAGCTGCTCGAGCAGCTCTTTCTCCTCTTGCTATTAGAGTATCTGCTTGGTCAAAATCAAGCGGTCCGATTTCATCAATAGCTGGCTGAATAATCACATCTGATAGATTACGCTGCTTTTCATTTACCTGAGTAATCAAGTAACTCCCCGCTTGTACCATTACATCTAGAGGGGTTTTAAATTGTTCTTCTGTTAATAAAGGACCACCAATATCCACTGCAATAACGATGTCTGCCCCCATATCGATTACATCTTGTACAGGCATGTTACGAGCAGAGGCTCCATCTACTAAAAGTTGTCCGTCAATAAAAACAGGTTCAAAAACAGAAGGTATACTCATGCTGGCACGCATTGCATCAGGTAGTGAGCCTTTTCCTAATACTACGGCCTCTCCTGTCGCAAAATTAGTTGCCACACAACGAAACGGTATAGGCAAGTCATCAAAATCGTCACAATCATGTGCATCAATCGTTAAGCGCGAAAGGAGTAAACTAATCTTTTTTCCAATTACAGCACCACGCGGCAATTTGACTTTTTTATCTTCAATAGGAAAACTAAGAAGGTATTTATCATGGTCATCTCGCTCTATTACAGGTAAGTGAATCCGAGCGATATCGTCATTGAAATAATAATTCCAATCGATTTCTCTCGCCAATTCATATAAATCATCTACCGAATAGCCGCTGGCATAAAGTCCTCCAACAATACTACCAATACTTGTCCCCGTAATATAATCTGGGCGAATGCCTGCTTCTTCTAAGACTTTTATGACTCCGACTTCTGCAAGCCCTTTTGCACCTCCGCCTGCGAGGACTAATCCAACTTTTGGTCGTTTTTTCTTTGCATCTTGTGAAAAAACTAAGGAAGGCGAGAATAAACAGATTATTAAAAGGAAAATTATACGTTGCATATTATTTCTGTGGACTTTTAAAAAATGGTTCTTTGTAAAATCATAAAACTACTTGAAAACTAGTCAGTTTTTCAAGTGTATCTTCTGGCGAAACAAAATGAATAACGTTAAAGCCCATTGCTTCCGCTGCTTTACAGTTTCTTAAATTATCATCGATAAAGACTGTTTCTTGTGGATTTACCTCATATCTATCAATGACTATTTGGTAAATATCAGCAAAAGGTTTTCGTGTTTTTTCCTCACCAGACATCACTATTCCTTCAAACCATTGCAAAAATTCAAAACGTTTTTGTGCTACAGGAAAAGTCTCTGCCGACCAATTTGTCAAAGCATACAGACGTAAATTAGGATTATCTCGGACGGTTTTTAAAATTTCTACAGTCCCTTCTAATGCCTCTCCTAACATTTCTTCCCAGCGTCCATAGAAGGCTTTAATTTCTGTCTCCCATTCTGGGAATTCTGCAACTTTCATAGCTGTCGCTTCTGCTAAAGAGCGTCCTGCATCTTGCTCTTCATTCCAATCTGAGTCACATATCTTTTCTAAAAACCACTCCATTTTCTCTTCGTCATCAAAATAGTGTTTGAAGACATAGCGCGGATTCCAGTCAATTAAGACTCCTCCTAAATCAAAGAGTATAGTCGTTATTTTCATTTAATTTCATTTTTAAAAGACAAAGAAACGAATTAAAATTAAAAGCGGGTCATCACTTTGAGTGATGACCCGCTTTTAAACTTATTTTAATTCAGCTTAATTTTGAACAGCAATACGACGTACTAATACATCATTGTCCGTTTTCAATTTCACTAAATAAACACCGTCAGCGTAATCACTTAAGTTTAATGTTGCATTAACTGCACCATTACGTGTTTGAATAGTTTGCATCAACTGACCATTCAATCCATAGACTTCTAAAGTAACATCTTCAGTCAATTCTTGACCAAACTGTACATTCACTAATCCTGTAGTTGGATTTGGAGAAATTTGAACAGCAACACCATTCAGGTCATTCAAACCACTCATTACCTCTGTAGTAAAGTTATTAATAGAAGATAAAGAGGCACCACACTCATTTTCAGCAGAAACACGCCAGAAATAAACTGTCTCGTGCATCAAAGCTGTTGTTTGATTGTAATTACTTGTTGTTAATTCTACAGTATTGATGATGTTATTAAAATCAACATCAGTCGCTATTTCAATTGTATAATCATCCGCATTTGCGATATTGTTCCAATTAAAAGTAGGCATCAATGCAACTCCCATCGAACCGTCAGCAGGTGTAGCCAAGTTAGCAACTGCTGGAGGTGTTGCAACAGTAACGACTGCTGTAGTTGTAACACTATTCACTTCATCTGCAGCTGTAAATGTAATAGTATATGTTCCAGCAGATACAGCAGCTAAACTACCTAAAGTCGCCGTTACTGACCCTCCTGTAGTTGTTACTGGATTTGCTATTTCAACAGGTAAGCCAGCAGGACTACTCACAGCAGTAACAGTAACATCTCCTTCAAATTCACCGGCTACAGAAACTTCAAAACTCTCCGTATCTGCACTACACAAATCAGCACTACCTGGAGAAACAGAAGCAGAAATATTAACTACTCCCGATGCACATATTTGTAAGCCCCAGTTTTCTAAAGCACCGCCATCTTGGTTAGCACCATCTGCTACTTCAAGTATCCAATCTCCTTGAGGGTTTTCCCCATTAAAATCAGTTAAATTACCCACAGGAGAATAAGTACCTCCGTCGTCGTAAGGGCAAGGAGGGTTGCCTGTAGCAGAGTCATCAAATGTTATACTGAAATTTTCGTCAGTTCCACATTGATTGGAGACTAGAGTAACAGAAGTACCAGAAGGACTTGTAAGAGTAAAAGTCAAATCTCCTAAAAATGTGTGCTCTCCCATAACATTAACAACATCTAAGTCATTGATAACTCCAGCAAAAGGAACATTTAGCGTGGAAGTAATTGTAGGGCTTCCATTTTCAGAAATAGAAATAGGCAAATCTGCAGCAACATTAAATATACAGTTTCCTGTTGTAAATGAATAAGTCTCAGACCAATCGCCAGTACCACAAATATTCGTACTACGCACGCGCCAGTAATAAGTCGTCAAAGCATCCAAACCAGATGTACTAAATTCTGTACTTGTCAAGTCAGTTGGATTAGCAACGATAGCAGTGAAACCAGCATCAGTTGCCAATTGCATTTCATGCGAAGTTGCAGCATCTATTGTCCAAGTAAAGCTAGGTGCAGGTGTTACTTCCATTTCTGCGTTGGCAGGTGTATTCAATGTAGCTAAACCGGGCACAGCATCAGTCACATTGATAATCAAATCACTTGCAGTCATTTCTGTTCCATCTGTACCAGATAAATTCATAGTATAGCTTCCAGGAACAATTCCTGTTAAACCAACAACAGTCAAAATTGACGTTCCTCCAGGAGCAACTGGATTTACAGAAAAAGAACCTGTAGCGCCTGCTGGTAAATTAGTAACATCCAGAGTCACTTCTGTTTCGAAAGTAGCGCTTACTTCAATCTCGTAAACCAATTCTGTTGGCGCACATAAATCTTGAATAGCAGGTGTAGCATCTACAAAGAAATTACATTGCATTTCTCCACGACCATCTATTACTAGAGTTCCTGTATTATCAGGATCTAACCAGTCTTTCAAACGTGTACTTGGTGTTCCTCCACCTTCCCATGAAGTAAAGAACCAACCATAAGTATCATAAGCATCATTGCCACAGGCAGCAGCACCACCATGCAATTGACCGACAACTCTCTTGTCTGCATTAAAAATAGGAGAACCCGAAGAACCCGGCTCAGTTGTTCCTATATCCCAATCAGGGACAATTAAGTGGTCACCATCGTCAGATGTATTTTGAGATAAACCAATACCTTCCAATAATGGGTCATTTTCAAAACTAATACGTTTCTCATCAGTACTTGGGTGGTGAATACCAATGGCACTACCAGGAATTGTCTCTGTTGCATCCCAACCAGCATAAAAAGCATTGGCCGTTTCTGATACAGGATCGTCTAATTCTAAAATAGTAACATCAGAAGGAGCATAACTTGCTCTGTGCATCGCACCTGTATTAAAGTCATTTAGCTGACCATCTCCATTTCCACCACTTGCGCCAGATCCTGGCTCTCGACATGTACTATTTTGAAAATTCCAATAAACAACTAAACTCGCTGCTTGATTTGCATTATTTACACCACAGTGATTTGCAGTCATAAACAATGGTGCGCAATCTTCACGTACACTATTTACCAAGAAACCAGTACAAAATGTACCTCCTCCTTGTCCCATTACGGCAACAGATTGAATAATATCACGGTAATCATCTACAATACCCCAACCATCAGCTTCTCCACAGATAACGTCCAAATTACAAGAACCTGAAAGTAATGCAGAAGGATTACTAAAACCTAAATAATCATGATTTACAGATTTTAATTCTAATTGTAAATCATCTTTAGCCTCAGCTGGTACTTGTACTTCTACAACCAAGTGGTCACCATTCAAAATTGGAGTCCACAATTGCTCATGCTCTTCATTATCAGACGGCGTAAAAGGTCCCATTACACGCTCCATATCAGTGGAGTAAAGTACTAGTGTACCTCCAGTTGGCATAAAGTATTTAGTAAAACCTAAGTTCAAAGATTTTGCATTCGTTGAAAGGATACGTAAACGCCAAACCATATTGCCGTTCTCTAATTCTTCCCAGTTACCATGTGTATCTGGAGTAACAAAAACTTCCATTGTTTCAGCAAAGTGAGGTGCACGTCCAGGTTCGCGTGCTGCCATTTCTGCTTCTAATAAAACTTTATTATCTAATGGCGGCATGACTAATTGCTCTACTTCTGAAAGCGGCATATTAGTTCTTGCAATGCGGTTATCTTGCGCATAAATACCCAACACCAAAAAGGTGAAGAATAATGAGAATAATATTTTTTTCATACTTAAATTGGTGTAATAGTTAGAAAATCACTTGGGTAAAACTTTACTTTCTTTGATTTTGTTTATAAAATGATTTCACAAAAATTAGCTTTTATCTTCTATTTTTTGCGCTGTCAAAAGTAGGTGGTATTGTTAAATAATGTTCTAAATTACTTATCTTTTTGTAGCTTTTTGCAGACAAAGAGAGTGGATTTTGAATATATTCTAGAATGTGTGATAAGTATCACCTGCCCTCTAACTTAGTTTTTGTATTTTTGCAACAATAAAAGAATACACCTCAAAATCTTAAGAAATAATTTTATCATTTTCTTATATTTCATATTATGCGTATCCAACAGATTTATACCAAGTGTTTAGCAGAAGCATCTTACTATATCGAAAGTAATGGCGTCGCGGCAGTTATTGACCCTATTCGTGAGAGTGAGCCCTACTTAGAATTAGCAGCAGAATCTGGTGCTAAAATCAAGTATGTTTTTGAGACTCATTTCCACGCAGATTTTGTGTCGGGGCATATTGATTTGGCTAAAAAGACAGGTGCTACTATCGTGTTTGGACCTTCAGCAGAGACCGATTTTGAAAGCCTTATTACAAAGGAAGGAGACGTATTAGAAGTAGGAGATTTGAAAATAGAAGTTCTACATACTCCTGGTCATACACCAGAGAGTACAACTTATTTGTTATCAGATGAGAATGGTAAAAATCATGCGATTTTCACAGGAGATACTTTATTTATTGGTGATGTTGGTCGTCCTGATTTAGCTATTCCTAATGGCTTGACGACACAAGATTTAGCAGGAATGCTATTTGATTCTTTGCGTAATAAAATCATGCCTTTAGCGGATGATGTGATTGTTTATCCTGCACATGGTGCGGGTTCTGCTTGTGGCAAAAACTTGAGTTCTGATACTTTCTCTACTTTGGGAGAGCAGAAAAAATCTAACTATGCGCTTAATCCAGAAATGACACGTGAGGCATTTATCAAGGAATTGACAACTGATTTGCCACCAATGGCGCAGTATATGCCTAAAAATGCAGCCATCAACAAAACAGGTTACGATAGTATTGATGAGGTATTAAAGCGCGGTCAAAAAGCTTTGTCTTTGGAGCAATTTGAAACAGAAGTTGCTAATGGCGCACTTATTTTAGATACACGTCATTCTCGCACTTTTATTACGGGTTTTGTCCCTGGTAGTATGAGTATTGGTTTGAATGGTTCTTTTGCAGTTTGGGTTGGAAATTTGATTGAAAACATTCAAGAACGCATCGTCATCATCACCGAAGAAGGTAAAGAAGAAGAGTCTGTTTCTCGTTTGGCTCGTGTGGGGTATGATAATGCGATTGGTTATTTGAAAGGCGGTATTGATACTTGGAAAAATGCAGGAAAGCCTTTACAAACCATTACGTCTTTAGAACCAAGCAGTTTTGCTAAACTATTCCAAGCAAATCAAGACTTAGCGGTAATTGATGTACGTAAACCAGGCGAATACAATGCTGAGCATTTAGAGAATGTGGATTCATTCCCGTTAGATTTTATACGTAAAAACGTCAATAAATTAGACCCTGCAAAAACATACTACATTCACTGCGCCAGCGGTTATCGTTCAATTATTGCTTCGTCAATGTTGAAGGCAAAAGGAATTGATGTGATTGACTTGGCAGGAGGTATCAAAGCCTTGCGAGATACAGAATTATCTACAAAAACAGCAGCCTGTAGCGCGTCTGCATAAAATAAGGTACAAGAATTCTTAGCCCCACCAACTAACAACTTCCAACCACCAACTAAAAAAGAATATGACTTTCAAAGAATTAATAGCATCAGAGAAACCAGTATTAATTGACTTTTTTGCAGAATGGTGTGGACCATGCAAAGCTTTTGCACCTGTTTTACAAAGTTTAAAAGCAGAGGTTGGAGATACTGCCCAGATTGTCAAAATTGATGTAGATAAAAATCAAGAATTATCTGTTAAATATGATGTGAGGAGTATTCCTACCGTTATGATTTTCCAAAATAGTGAATTAAAATGGCGACAAACTGGCTCGCAAACGGTGCAAGTACTGAAGGCTGAAATTGAAAAACTGCTCGAAGTAAAAGATGACGAAGAGCAAATAACGGAATAAAAAAA
>CAZQTE010000059.1:0-18913 GCA_964595615.1 uncultured Saprospiraceae bacterium | reverse complement strand
TTTTTTATTCCAAAAACTGCTCTACACTAAGAAACTATTTGAAAATTTTAAATTACTCCATAAACTAAAAATTCAGGCGTTTAATTTCGTTTGTGAGGCTATTTTGGTCTGTATCTTTTTGATGCAGACCTTTTTTATGAGAACAAGTATGAACTTACGCATGTGAAATAATTTGCCCTAACCACATGATAAATAATCCTTAAATTTGCTCTAACATACTGCAAATTATCACTTAATAAAAAATGAACAAGCACGCTAAATGCTAAAATTATACTCCCTACACAATTTATATACTGCACTTGCATTGGTGTTCATCTTCACCTATATACCATTTCTTCTATCAGGTCAAGAGTATGCTTTTGATTTGCAAAAATTTACAATTGAAGACGGCTTACCTAATAGTACAGTTTTTAATATTAAAAAAGACAATAAAGGTTACATCTGGTTTAGTTATCAAGGAGGTATCAGCCGCTTTGACGGACTAAAGTTCAAGAACTATAATGCTGCTCTTCTCAAAATTTCAGATATAGGAGGCGTTGAATTTGCTATAGATAAAAATAATAGAATCTGGTACACCGAAGGTTATTACAAATCAGCACCTCGCTTTTCGGGAGTAATTGACCCGACGAGCAATGCCGTTTATTCTTTTGACAGTTTGACTCAAAATCTTATTCATTCGGATGATGTCTGTGCTTTAAATACTATCGAAGATGGGACTAAAGATTTTCTTATTTGTACGCGCAGTGGAATTATATATCGATATTATTACGAAACTGAAAAAATCGAAAAAATCTTTCAGTTGACTACTCCTACAGATGATATTTTTCACGGTAGATCTTATAAAAAAAATGTTTACTGGATAGCTCATGGAGATGAAATCTTCAAATTGAATAGCCAAACGGGCAAAATTGAACGTAAAGTTTTCCCCATAGAGCAAATGTCTTTTGACAACATTTGCAAAAAAAAAGGGGAAATCATTGCAGAATACCATCTAGAATATCCTGTTACTTATTTTAAGTTTGAACAGGATAACTTTTCCTCGCCCAGTTCACATCATCGGATGTCGGAAAAAATCACCTCTGCTATTTTCTATAACAATGAATTTCGATGTTTTTCAATCAATGAAAAACTCATCATTGAAGATTATGAAGGCAAACGCTTGTTTGAATATTCGACAACAGAAACTGACGGTTCGAAAACTCCTTTTCTATGTAAATACGCGTTTCAAGAAGCTGACAATATCTACTGGCTGGGTTCTAATAAAGGACTATTTAGAGTTAAGTTTGATAAAATCCCTTTTCAGATTTTGAAGAAAGGAAAAAGCATGAGAACTATTTTTGAAGACGAAAATAAACTCTACGTCAGTGGCTATAACAAGGCAAATACAGTGTTTGATTTGCAGACAGACCGAGACAGTTCATTTATGATGGAAGGTATGTTCGCTAATTCTATTAGTAAAGACAGAAACGGAATATTTTGGATAGCAGGTGGTCTTTCATTAGTTCGTTATGACCCTGTTTTAAATATTGCGAAATATGAAGTGTTCAAAAAAGATGGTAAGCCATTCAAACCTACTATTGCTTTTATTAATCCGCTTACTGACCATCTCTTAGTAGGTACAGAAAGAGCAGGCATTTATGATTGGGATAAAAGAACAACTCAACAGCGATTGATTTATCGTAGACTTCCCCCTTTCCCGACAGAAATACGTCAATTTTTTCAAAATGATACTGGAATTTGGGTTGCCACAGCAAAAGGAGTTGTACTCTTAGATAACCAATCTGAAAATGTTATTGCACATTACGACTCAGAAAATACAGAAATGCCCAACGATAACATTCTCTACATTGAGGAAGATAAAGAAGGCATTTTTTGGCTCGGCACTAAGGAGGAGGGATTGATACGTTGGGACAGAAAAAAGAATGAGTTTAAACAGTTCACAAGAGATGATGGTCTTTCTAATAACACAATTTATGCTGTACTTGAGGATGATTTTGGCAAACTTTGGCTGAGCAGTAATTACGGACTGATGTGTTTTGATAAGCAGGATTTTGGAACAATTGTATTTTCAACTGAAAACGGTATTCCTCACCAAGAATTTAACACTTATTCTCATCTCAAAGGAGCTGACGGTTATTTGTACTTTGGAGGTCTGAACGGAATAATTAGGTTTCATCCTAAAGATATGGAGATAAATCAGCACTCTGACACTCCATTCTATATTTCAGAAGTACAAGTTTTAGCAAATGACAAACATGGCTTCATAGATAAAACCGCTGAGTTTAAAAAAGAAAAAGAAATTACGCTCTCACCAGATGACAGGATTTTATACATAGAAGCAACTTTGCTCGACTATACACGTCCCGCTGACAACCACTACGCCTATAAGATTGAAGGATTTCAGGATGATTGGATTTATACCTTAGACAATCGTATTCAAATCACAAAGCCAGAATATGGAGATTATGTATTAAAAATAAAAGCGTACAACGCTGCGGGGACTTGGTCTGAGAATATACAAAGTATTCCTCTGCACATCAGTAAGCCCATATATCTACAAAGTTGGTTTTTACTGTGTGCAGTATTATTTCTCTTAGCATTGTTGTGGTTACTTTATAAAATGAGAGTAAAAAATCTAAAGCAGCAGCAGCTTTATTTAGAAAATGAAATTAAAGAACGAACTAAAATAATCGAAAAGGATAAGCAAACTATTTTGGAGCAATCCGAATATTTAAAAGAAACAGACGCCGCTAAAACACGCTTCTTTTCCAATATTGCTCACGAAATTCGTACTCCACTTACACTAATTACTGGACCTTTGCAAAGGATTATTGAAAAGTATCCACAGGAAACTGCTCTTCGAGAAAGTTTGACAAATGTTGCTGCTAATGGTGACCGATTATTACAATTAGTTAATCAGCTATTAGATATTTCAAAACTCGAAAATGGTAATCTGAAAATTGATTATAGTTACACTGACCTTACTGGATACACACACGAATTAGTCAATCGTTTTGCTCCAATAGCGGAAGAAAAAGGTATTTCTCTAAAAAATATCAAGTACGATAGCCCCTGGGAAGTTCAACTTGATGCTGATAAATGGAGCAAAATGCTATACAACTTGCTCTCGAATGCTATAAAATTTACCCCAACAGGTGGTTCTATAGAAATATCACTTTCACAGTCAAAAAGAGAAGGAAGTAAGTTTATTTCTTTAATAGTAAAGGATTCGGGTATTGGCATCACAGAAGAACAAAAAAGACGCATTTACAATCGTTTCTATCAAGTAGATAATTCGTCTACTCGGGCTTACGACGGTAGTGGCATTGGCTTATCATTAGTGAAAGATTTAGTGGAACTGCAGGAAGGAGAGATTATTGTCTCAAGTAAAACTGGTACAGGAACTGAGTTTACAATATTACTGCCGCTAATCGAAAAAATACAGGAAGTAGAAAATACAGATACTTTAATTCCTGACTCTACTCCATTAATTGAGGAGAAGAAAACAACTCTCATATCTTCATACACAAAGAATGGACAGACTGAGAAATTGACAATACTGATAGTTGAGGATAATACTGAAATGCGGAATTTCATTATAAGCTGTCTGGAAGAGAAGGAATTCGAAATTATCGAAGCTGAAGACGGAGAAGTCGGATTAAAAACTGCAATTGAACAGCAGCCTGACCTAATAATATCTGATGTTATGATGCCTAAAAAAGACGGTTATCAATTGACAAAAGAACTACGACAAAACATTATCACATCACACATTCCTATTATTTTACTCACAGCAAAAGTCGGTGATGAAAGCCGTTTACAGGGTTTGACAGTCGGTGCAGATGCTTTTTTAACCAAACCTTTCAAAACACGAGAATTAGAAGTTCGTATTGATAATTTCTTACACTTACGTAAGAGTATCCAGCAATATCATTCTAATCCAGAGCAATTTCCAAAAGAAGAAAAACAGAATGTAGAAGAAGAGTTCATTACAGAAATACGCACTTTTATCTTAAAAAATATAGAATCCAAAAACCTTAACGGCGATATAATCGGTAGACATATTGGTATGAGTCGCACCCAATTACACAGAAAACTTAAGGCGATTTCGGGAAAATCTACCAGCGAAATTGTAAAAGATACGCGATTGAAAAAGGCAATGGAACTAATACTTGAAAAAAGATTCAACATCTCTGAAGTCTCTTATAAAACAGGTTTTTCTTCCGTCGCTTATTTTTCTAAAAGCTTTAAACAGGCGTATGGCAAAAGTCCTTCTGATATTCAGAAACAGTAGCATTCATAATGCTCTTAACTATTCATCATATGCGCCGCCACTTTCGGAAAACGCTGAAAAATCTCATTCTGAAATTCTACCTCTATCGGCAATTTCATTATTGCCCCTTTCATACACATTAACCATTCTATTGCTGCACTTTCATCTATTTTATGAGGCATATGACGCATCCGCATTCTTGGATGTCCAAACTCCGCAGCATACAAACCTGGTCCGCCAAAAAACTGCGTCAAAAACATAAATTGCTTTCGCTTCACCTCATCAATGTCAGTTTTAAACAGTGGCGCAATTGTCTCATTTTGCATCACCAAATCGTAGAAATTCTCTACTAATAATTCTAAATTCTCCGCGCCAAGACGCTCGTATATTGTTTGCATTCTAAATTATTCAATTCATTAAATATTACACAAAAATGCAACAAAAAATCCGCTTCTTAGTCTCCTTTGTTTAATATGACATTAGTCCAACTTTTCATACAAATCATTTTTATTACATTTGTAAAAGCTTTAAACCAATAAAATCTATTCTCAGTATGCAGAATAATATCGAAGAAAAAATAAAAACTGACCTCAAAGGTTGGACAAAAATCGTCAGCAAATACACCAAACCAAGCAGTAGCAAAGCACTTATTCAAATTTTGAATACTTTCATTCCCTACATCGCAATTTGGGTATTGATGTATTTTTCTTTGGAATGGTCTTACTTTATCACGCTTGGATTGGCGGTTATTGCTGCATTTTTTACCGTTCGGATTTTCATTATTCAACACGATTGTGGTCATCAAAATTATTTCAAACGTAAATGGATGAACCAAGTGGTCGGTAGTATTTGCAGTCCATTTAGCTTTATTCCCTATAATTATTGGGCGACAAACCACAACTTTCATCATGTACACAGCGGTCAATTGGAAACCCGCAGTGTAGGAGATATTGACACTCTGACTGTTGAAGAATACCTTGCAATGGGAACTTGGGATAGACTCAAATATCGGATATTTCGTCACCCTTTCGTCTTGTTTTTTGTAGGACCGATTTACTACTTAGCCATTGTCAATCGTCTCCCTTTGGCTCGTGTAAAAGGTTGGAAAAAGACCTTATTCAATCTTACTTTTGATAATCTTTTAGTTGCGGCAGTTTATGTCATTCTTGCTTTTTTTATTGGCTGGAAAAAATTTCTAATGGTGCAGATTCCTGTAACTGTGTTCTTTGGTATCATTGCCGTTTGGTTTTTCTATGTACAGCATCAACACGAACACGCATACAAATCGTGGAAAGCAAATTGGGATTATCTCATTTCTGCAATCAAAGGTAGCACTTACTATAAATTGCCACGCATCATGCATTGGTTGACGGGCAATATTGGCTACCACCACATTCATCACTTGAGTTCAGGTATTCCAAATTACAATCTACGCAAATGCGCAGAGGAAAATCCTATCTTTCAAAAGTATGTGACTAAAATTACCTTTTGGAAAAGTTTGAAACTCATGTCTCACAAACTTTGGGATGAAGACTCTGGTAGAATGATTACTTTTAAAGAATTCAAAAAAATAGAGCAGATTAGAATGGCCGCTTAAAAGAAAAATTAGCCGTAGTAAGAAATGACCTTGCTGTAAAAAAAGACTACATTTATCCTTTAAATGTGGTCTTTTTTAGATTCTTACCGTCGAATCCTGAGTAAAAAAAACATATTTTCGCCTTGATGTTGTTCTTTTGCCTTTAGATTTGTAGTTTAGGGGCTGAAAACATCCGTTATTGCTATTCAAATATTATTTTTCCGTATTATCAAGATAAGAATCCATTCACCCGCATTACACAGCAAATCCCTCTAAAAATTCGTTACTGTTTAAAGTTTGTCCTCTTTATGATTTAAATAAGTTGACATTCTAAACCAAAATTTTCAGAATGAAACAATTGCTCTCTTTTCTTACTCCTGTCCTCTTTGTACTTGCTTTTGTGACTGATGCGTCAGCTCAAAATTGCACTAGTTTTATCGATGAAGATAAAAATCTGGGTAGCACGCATATTCTCCGTATGTCTCCTCAGACTCTTGTCGTTCGTGGTAATTATACATATCGAATGCAGCTCATGAATGAGTCTCGTGGTGTAGTTGCTCGTGTCTTTTCAAAAGGGGGCGAGGTATTTAATCAAGATGATGAAATCATTTTTATGGATGCGTCGAGCGTTCGTAAGAGTTTCCGATTTATTGATATTGGCGAAATGAAGCGGGGTTCGGGTACACCTGAACATAGCAATATTTTACAATTGGACTTAGCAGCCGCTAATTGGTTAGCTAAATCTAAGATTGTGACGATGTATTTAAAAAATAACATCAGTAATCAGATGCGTAAATTCACGATTATTGGTAGTCGTCAATCGGCATTGCAAAGTATGGCTGTTTGTTTCAATAATACCCTAGACAAAAAAGGTGTAAAAGATGTAAAATTAACAGGTAACGATAAATCAGCTGCCTCAGCAGGTAGCAAATCTTCTGGAGGTCCAATTAGTAAAACTTCGGCGGGTACGAGAAAAGTAGCGGATATTAGTCAGCTGAATGATGCTGAATTAGCAGATTTATACAAAGAATTGCGAGATACAAAAGCACGTTTGCGTGAAGAAATTGAAGCGGAGAAAACAAAAGCAGAAGGTGTTAAAGCAAACTTGCGCGAGCAATTAGCCAATGAGCAATCTCAAATTCAAGTCAAGAAAAATGAATTTGCGCAGGAAGTTTTACAAGCTCGTAAAAATGCGGATGTTGAAATGCAAAAAGCACAGCAAGAAGTTGCTGAGTTTGTGAAAGATGCACGTGCAAAAGCGGATACCGAAATTGAGAAAATCAATTTGACCGTGACAGAAGCAAAATTAAAAGCTGCCGCAGAAATTCAAAAAACAAAGTTAGAGTCCGCCGAAGAAGTTGCCGCTTCTCGCGCCTCTGCAGCTGATGAAATAAAAGCTGTGAAAGCAAAAATGGAATCTGCGAAATTAGAGTATGCGGATGAAATTGCCTCTGCAAGAGAAAATTCAGAACTTGAATTAGGACGCATTCGTGAGGAGTCTGCCAATGCCATCAAAGAAGCACGTGAACAAGCAAAAGTAGAACGTGAACGCACGACAGAAGAAGTTGTAGAAACGAAAAGCACGGCTGCTCAACAGATTTTGAAAACAAAAGAAGATGCAGCAGAAGAGATTGCGAGAGCAAAGGAAAATGCAGTTTTGGAGAAAGAAAAAATTGCTTTTGACTTAGCAGAAACACGTCGTAAATCAGCCGAACAAAAAGCACTTCTACAACAAAGTAGCGCGCAAGAATTGGCAGATATCAAAGAAAATGCAGCGAAGCAAAAAGAAGCAAGTGCCATTGAAGTATCAGAGGCTAAGAAACGTGCGGCAACTGAAATTCAAGCTTCTCAAAAACAAGTAGCCGAAGAAAAAACACGCTCGAATACTGAAATTGCTACCAACAAACAACAAACAGCAGAAGAAATTGCGGCAGCAAAACAAAAGGCAGAAGAAGAAAAAGCATTAGCGGCATCAGATGTTGTTGATGCAAAGTCTAAAGCTGCTCAATCTATCGCTGACATTAATGCAGAAGAAGCGAAAAAAGTAGCTGATGCACGCGCTAAAGCAGATGCGGAAAAAGCAAAAATTGCAACGGAAGTACAGGAAGCTAAAGAACGTGCTCAAGTTGAAATTGCTAAAATTCAAGAAGAAGTTCGTGCGGCTATCGAAGCAGCAAAAACGAATGAAGAGAATATCAAAAAGCAATCTGCCGAGGAAGTTGCCGCAGCAAAATTGCGTGCACAGGAAGAAATTCAGAAAGCAGCAACAGAAGCTCAAAATAAGGTGACCGAAGCCAATAGCAATGCAGACACAGCGAAAAAGCAGTACGCAGATGAAATTGCTAATGCGCAACAGACTTCGTCTGAACGTATGAAGCAAATTCAAGATGAAGCAGCGAAAGCGATCGCAGATGCGAAAGCAAAAGAACAAGAAGTGAAGTCTATGAGTGCCGAGGAGGTTGCAGCAGCACGTACACGTTCTGCGGAAGAAGTCCGTAAAGCACGCGAAGATGCAGCTAACGAAATTGCGACAGCAAAACAAAATGCAGCATTAGCCAAGCAAGAAAGCGCAAACTCGGTAGCAGAAACAAAACGTGCCGCAGCTGAAGCTATTCAAGCAGCCAAGAAAGAGGAAGCAGAAATCATTCGTACCGCTAAAGAAAATGCCGCAACTGAAAAACAAAAAGCTGCTAACGAAGTCGCAGAGGCAAAGAAGAAAGGGGCGATTGAGTTGAGTAATGTGAGGCAACAAACTGCTGCAGAATTGAAACTGACTAAAGAAGATGCCGCAAAACAAAAAGAAGGTATTGCTTTAGAAATTTTGCGTGTACGAGAAGAGGCTGCTAAGAAAATTAGCGATACACAAGAAGATGCGGCAGCGGAAGTTGCGGCAATTCAAAAGCAAGCAGCCGACGCAGTCAAAGAAGCAACTACTAATCGCGATATAAAAGTAAATGCGCTTAACGAAGAGATTGCGACTACGGAAAAGAATGCACGCGCTGAAATCGCAGCAGCTCAAGAGAATGCAAAGAAAGAAGTCAATATGGCTCGCCAAGAGTCTGACACGAAGAAACAACAGTACGCAGATGATGCAGAAGTGGCGCGTAAAGCTTCTTTGGAGGAGATAAACAAAGCTCAAAAAGATGCATCTGATGCTGTTTATGAAGCTAAAAAACAAGCAAGTGAGCAAGTTACTAAAGTGAAAGAGGAAACAGCTATCAAAATCGCAGCAGAACAAGCGAAAGTAAAAGAGGCGAATGATAAAACAGCGAAAGCAAATACTGAAAAAGCGGCAGCGGAATCAGAATTAGCTGAATTACAAAAACAAATTCGCCTTGCGAAGGAAGAGTTAGAGAAATTGAAAAACTCTGGAAATTAAAAATTAGTTATTGGTTGATTATGTCGATTGGTTATTGACCAACAAACATAATCAACCATTCAACACAATCAACTACACAAAATTGAAACTACTCATCATCAACGGTCCTAACCTAAATCTATTAGGCAAACGAGAACCATCTATCTACGGAAAAAAGTCCTTTGAGGAATACTTCGAGCAGTTGCAAACTGAATATCCAGGTATTACCCTACACTATTTTCAATCCAATCACGAAGGGGAAATTATTGACAAACTACATGAAGTTGGTTTCTCTTATAATGGTGTAATTTTAAATGGCGGTGCTTATACGCATACAAGTATTGCGATTGCTGATGCGATTGCAGCGGTTGAGACGCCTGTGGTTGAAGTTCACATTTCAAATATCCATGCGCGGGAGAAATTTAGACAACATTCTTATTCTGCGGCTAATTGTGTGGGGTGTATTGCGGGATTAGGTCTGAAAGGATACGCACTGGCGATTGAGTATTTTTTGTCTTAAAGTCTCTTCAGTTACCAAACTAAAACTCTTTCCCAAAAATTTCTACCCTCTTCTATTTCAACGCTCAGAAAGTAAACACCAGCAGAAAGGTTAGTTAAATGAACAGTTTCTACATACAATTCCGCAAAGCCCGCTCAAAAGGCTTCCGTTTCAATCCTTTACCAATAAAAACTAGACGCGTTTCCCTCTTCTCCCCTACTTGCCATTTCTCTCCTCGCGAAAATGCAGGCGTTGTCTGAACAGACTGAAAAATCATCTTCTCCTGTTCTCCACGGAAATTCATAATTCCTTTTACACGATATAAATTCTTGCCTTGAACTTTTAATAACACATTTGTCCAATGCATGAATTTCATAAAATCAAAAGGCTCATCAAAAGTAAAACTATGGGAATTCACATCATTAGCATGGTCGTGAGTATGCTCATGATTATGATTGTGTGAATGTTCAGCAGCAGAATCAATATTCTCTTCTGTATTTTTCGCTTCGTAAGCATTTAGATTCAATAAGTCTGCCTCTGATTTTGAGAAATTGGTAAGTTCAATTTTTGCAAAAGGATTCATTTCGCGAACTTTCACTTTAACGGCTTCTAATGTTTCCTTGTCTGTATCATCAGATTTATTCAACAGAAGGTAATCAGAAAAAGTAATCTGTTTTTTCGCCTCTTCTCTTTCTTCTAATACGGGTAATAAATGTGCTGCATCCACCAAACATATCGTAGCATCCAAACGAAAAACAGCTTGAATACCAGGATCACTCACAAATGTTTCGGCAACGCCACCTGGTTCTGCCATGCCCGTCGTTTCGATAATCAGGTGATTAAATTCTTTTCCACTGTGCAACAAGTCTCGTAAAACGACAATCAATTCATCATTTAAAGTACAGCATATACAGCCATTTGATAATTCAAAAATCGACTCATCTGCGCCAATAACTAAGTCATTGTCGATATTGATATCACCAAATTCATTTTCGATGATTGCAAATTTCTTCTCAGGATGTTTTTCGATTAAATTATTAAGCAAAGTGGTTTTTCCCGAACCTAAAAAGCCGGTTAGAATAGTAACAGGAATTGCTTGCATGGAAAATTATTAGAATTGTTTTTACTAAAAGATTCTTTTATAGAATAATCAAATGGAGTGCGAAAGTAACAATATTTATATGGAAAGAGTTCTGTTTCTAGAGATTTGGTCTTTATAAATTTCTTTTCTGCTTTACATCTGCTTTTCTACGTCCCAGCTCATATTCAATCTCCCTTCCTATAAATTCTAAATAAGTTTTACCCTGAAATTGTGAGTGCAAGAAAAAAGCTCCTAAAATAAAGATAAGTAGTACGATAGGAAACATAAAAATGGCAGATGTTGCCGTTTTCTCAAATCCACTAATACCGCAGATTGCAGCTAAAACTAACCACGCAGGCGCACTAGCACCAAGAATGATGTTAGCTTTGTGTAATTTAGTAAATATACGCGTTTGTTCTTTCCAACGTCCCCGCATCTCTAACAAATCTGTGGTAGAAAAATACTCCGCACCACACTCTTCGAGCATAGCGAAATCATCCTTTGATTTGGCTTCTATACCAGACAGTAGTTTATCTAATTGCGGATCATTCATTGGATTCTAATTTTCAAGAAATAAACAGTTATTACTACAAAGATGCCTTTCACCTGATTTTCGTTGTAAAGTTAACGATATTTTTGCTGAAGTGTTCCCTTTTTATAAAGGCTTTAACTTTGTTTTTAGACTATGATTGGCAGCAGACAAAAGCTTTTGTTATTTTTGCTTTCAAAAATAATGAAGAAAATTAACAAGGTGCTAACAATCAAAGTGAAACAAAGTAAAAACATAACCGTTACATAGGTAAATCAAAGGAAAATAAAGTTTAATTTTATATTTTTGGATAACTTTTTGCGAATAAAGTTTGAAAAACGAGAATAAACCTTATTTTTGCGGTATAATTAGTTTTACACACCACCTTTTCGTTTTATTGCTGTTCTAACCAAGAATTAGCGTACTGCGAAATCTTCATTTCTTTCAAATAAATTCCTCACATATACTTATACAATTTTCAAGTAAATGTCAGTTATTTTTCTTTGTAAAAAAGAGAAGTTAAAGAGGGTAAATTAGAACAATTTTCTCATTCTACAAGGAGGACTTATTATTTTGTAAATCTTTTATCTAAGATTTTGCGAATACCATGTTTGAAAGGCAAATTTTAAAATTTTGCCCAAAAGGAAACACTAAAAAGTTATTCCTCTCCCGCATTGTGCGACGTATCAACCACTCAGTTTTACACATCCAAAAAGACTTTCATAGCTTTCAAATTGTAAACGGGGGAATTTTTTACGCCTCATTATTTATTACACAGTAATCGTAATTATTCAATTTTGTATGTAAATTTTGCATTTTGAACCTTTCTAAACTGCTGCTGACTTTTTTTTTAACTCATTCTATACAGCTCGGTTATTCAAACTTCGATTTTTAACATCCATTATTAAACATTAACGACCTAAGAAATTTTAATCAACTACATACTTTATGTACGATATTAGTCAATTGAATGGCATGCTCGTTCCCGAACTCCGCAAACTCGCCGAGGACTTGGAAATGAAAGGCTACAAACGCCTTGCTAAGCAAGATTTAATTTACCGTATTCTTGATGAACAGGCTGCTAAAAAAGCTCCTGAAGAAGCTGCTGCCGACACGGGTTCTCTCCGTAGTCGCACTACCCGTATGAAGACGGGCTCTACTACGGAAGAAGTTATTATAGAACACACAGGTAGTCCAGAACCTGAACTAGAAAAAAAACCAGTTCGTCGTTCTTCTAGTAGAAGTCGAAGTTCTGAAGAAAGTAAGGACGGACCAGATATGTCTGCTCCAGCAGCACGTCGCGACCGTCGCAGTTCAGTACGTCGAGGAGGTAGAGAAGAAATTTCTGCTCGCGATAATCGTGAAGAAAGAGAGCCAAGAAAAGAACGTGAACCGCGTGAAGACCGTCGTTCAGAAGAACGGGAGCCAAGAAAAGAACGAGCACCACGTGATAACCGCCGCTCAGAAGAACGTGAACCACGTGAAGAAAGAGAACCAAGAAAAGAGCGCGAAGCACGTCCTCGCCCTTTCGACATCGAACTAGACGGTGTTATTGAAGGGGAAGGTGTATTGGAAATGATGCCTGACGGTTACGGTTTCTTGCGTTCAAGTGATTACAATTACTTGACTTCTCCTGATGATATTTATGTTTCTCCTTCACAAATTAAGCTTTTTGGTTTGCGTACAGGAGATACCGTGCGTGGAGCTATTCGTCCTCCGAAAGAGGGAGAAAAGTATTTCGCATTGTTGCGCGTCAGCCGTATTAATGGTCTGAAACCAGAAGAAATTCGCGATCGTGTACCTTTTGACTACTTGACGCCACTTTTCCCACAGGAAAAATTCAAGTTGGCTTCCTCTCCGACAGGACGTGACTTTAGTGCACGGGTTATTGACTTGTTTACCCCGATAGGTAAAGGACAACGTGGTCTTATCGTTGCCCAACCTAAGACGGGTAAGACCTGGTTGTTGAAAGATGTAGCAAATGCTATTTCTAAAAATCACCCTGAATGTTACATGATTGTCCTATTGGTCGATGAGCGTCCAGAGGAGGTAACAGATATGCGCCGTAACGTAAAAGCTGAAGTTGTGGCTTCTACTTTTGATGAGCCTGCTGACAATCACGTACGTGTGGCTGGTATCGTCTTAGAGAAAGCAAAACGTTTGGTTGAATGTGGTCATGATGTGATTATTCTTCTAGACTCTATTACACGTTTGGCTCGTGCTTACAATACAGTTGCACCTGCATCTGGTAAGGTATTATCTGGTGGTGTTGAAGCAACAGCTTTACACAAACCGAAGAAATTCTTCGGTGCGGCACGTAATATTGAGGACGGTGGCTCTTTGACTATCTTGGCAACTGCCTTGACAGAGACTGGCTCTAAAATGGATGCGGTTATCTTTGAGGAATTTAAAGGTACGGGTAACATGGAGTTACAATTAGACCGTAACTTAGCTAACAAGCGTATCTATCCTGCTGTAGATTTGACAAAGTCTTCTACGCGTCGTGATGATATTCTTTTGGACAAAGATACCTTACAACGTATGCAAATACTCCGTAACTACTTGGCTGACATGAAGCCTATCGAAGCTATGGAATTCTTGCGTAAGCAAATGATACATACAAGTAACAACGACGAATTCTTGAACTCTATGAATGGGTAGAATTGTTGTCGGTAGACAGTTACTAATTTACAGTCTACCTTAACTTGTCCAAACATAAAACGGGCTACTAATCTGACGATTGGTTGCCCGTTTTTTTTGTATTAAAATCCTGTCTGAAGACATATTTTTATTTAAAAGTTTCGACATACAACAATACACCTTCTATTTCTTCGTCTGTCAGATTAGGAAAGGGACTCATTACTATATTATCCCACTCTTTTACCAAAGAAATTGCGCGTGGATGCTCTTCTGAGACTAACTGCTGAGAATTTCTTATCCAACCATATAAATCCTCACGCGGATAATCTGCCCAACGTTTTTCCACACCTCCGAGTGCTGGACCTGTCATGTCATCTTTCATATTTTTATTATGGCAAGAGGCACAATAGTTTTTGAAAATTGTTTTTCCGATTGCATAGGTTTCAATTTTCCCTTCAGGTATATTAGGAGCTGTATCAACGACTCCACAAACTGCAAGCTCTGTGATTGCAACATTTGTAGTTGATAAATTATGTCGTAAAATATCTGCAAAAATCCAAAGACAAAGCACGAGCGCGCACCAGCATAATTGTACAAGACGATGTAAAAGCATAAGGCGTTTTTTTGTTGAGAGTTCTTATACAAGAGTAACACACAAGATTTAGAACAGTTGTTCTATTTTTATTTTTTTCAAAAAGAAACCCCATCCTGAATCATATCAGAATGGGGCTTTTCCTTAGGGTCGTTTAAAAAATAACTTATAACAGTTTGAACATTCTTTCTTCCTTATTTTTCGTTAAAAAGCCTCGTCAATGCCCTGCATTGCCTACGTTTTTTGCCTCAAATAAGAAAAAAATAATTGTTCAACTTTGTTATAACTTATTCTTTAAATGACCCTTAATTTCTGGATATTGAAAAGAGCTCAATAACCAGTAATTAATATAACCAATTGACTACTCCACATTAGTCAATTTAAAAGTATGTACGCTACTTCCATTGATAATGCGCGCTAAGTAAACACCTTTCGCTAAGTCATCTACTTGTACTTCATAGCGATTGACACCTAATTCAACAGCTAAAGTTTGCGTGTGTAATCTTTGACCGTTTAAAGCAAAAATTTCTAACTGTGCTTGTCCTGCATTTTTCTCTGTCTGATATTGCAATGTAAATGCGCCACCTTTGACAGGATTAGGGAAAAAGTCAACAGTTTCATTTGCTTTGAAATTAATAGCAACGACTGCCGAAGTCGTTGTTTTGCCATCAAAGTCCGTTTGTTTTAGGCGATAAAGGTTTTGCCCTACATGAGGGCGGGAATCTATTTCGCTATAATATTGATTTTCATCTGTAGTCCCTGCCCCTTTTACGACGGCAATTTCACGGAAAATACCACCTTCATCTGCTTTTTCAAGTGTAAAAAAGTCGTTGTTTTGTTCATTTGCAGTATGCCAAAAAAGGTCAACGTGCTCTCCATTTTGCTCGCCTCTAAACGATAATAACTCAACAGGTAAAGCTGCAGAACAAGAAATAGAAATTGGATTTCCAAAAGCACAATCATTTAGTGATACATCGGGAAAAGCTATTGCTGGCGTACCAGGATAGGTGATATCTAAAGCCATAGTCATTGTCATACTTGCGGCATTCGTTGTACCACTTTCTAGTGCTATTACGTTAAGACCATTAACTCCAGGGTCATATCCTGCTGTAAAATCAGCTTCAGTGTAAGTATAAGAACCATTACCTGCAAGTGTTCCTGAAAATAAGAACTGAAAAGGAGAATTACTCCTCATGTTCATTAGTAAACTTCCTGCCCCTGTATAATTTGAAATGGTTATGGTCACCGTGAAAGTAGGAACATTAGGAGGTGAAGTTGGACGACAACTTACATCACCCGCAGCTATGATAGACCTTTTTCCCTGGTCTCCCCCTGAAAAATTAACAGTAACACTTCCAGAAGACGGAGTACAATTTGCATCCGCAATACCAGCTACACTATTAGAAATAAAAGGAGTCGCAAAATAATTAACTCCATTATCCAAATTATTACAGTCTAAAGAAAGACTGAAATCTGTCGCTGGTGAACCTGTCGTTGATGCAAAAATATTATCCGGATTATCCATAACAGTACCTCCATTAGTTGCTGCACTTAAAGCAGCGTCTAATGCTGCTTGGTCTGTAAATGAACTACTTGACACAGCTGAGTTTGAACGTACCCACCAACCAATAATTTGGTCATCATCCAAAGATGTTCCAGAAGTTGCTAAATTGACTGTCGTATTTCCAGATGCCGCTATTGAAGCTGGTGCTGCATCACCAGAATTTGGTAGTACTGTGATTTTTGCTTCTACTTTACATGGAGGGTCTGCAAAGGCATTTGCTTCTGCAATCCAAATACTGTACTCTCCAGGAATGTTCACATCCACTTGTGCTGCTGTTGGAGTGTAAGATGCCGTTGGGGCACCACCATTTAATGCGTTAGCCATTATATCGTTTTCGTTCGCGAAGAAGAAAAATTGATTTAATGAATAAGTCGAACCGTCAAATTTAGTGACTGTTAAACCTGGATTTAAAGCAGGAATACTCTCACCAATACAAATTTCTTGAAAGGGCGAATTTACATTATTTACGTCTGTACTCTGAAAATATTGACTCGCCTCAACATAACATAAGTCGTTACGACAACCGTCATTCGTTAATATCGTATTCACCTTAGCATACTGACAAGGAGAGAATTGAGTACGACACCCACTGTACAAATTATAAGACATAATATTATCTGCCAATACAGTTGAAACTGTCGCACTAACTACTGTTCCTGAATTTGGAGAAATAGTTAAAGTCGAACCATTTTCACAAGCATATCCTGCATCATCAAAATCACATCTTGGGAAAACATCTGATATGTAACAAAAGTCATCAGCACCTGTACATCCAACCCCGCAAATATGAGAAAAATTAGGGTCGGGCCATGTATCACAGATACCATCTCCTGTCGTTAGACAATCACTATTATTGAGCATTCCAGCAGGGGTTCCATCTTCTTCACCATTCGTCCCGGGTGCCGTATTGTGTGTATGATACAAACCTAAAAAGTGACCAATCTCATGCTCCAAAGTAGTACCCGAAACGGCTGCGCCATAGCGCATTATTGAATATTGAGGACCAGGTGGTAAAAAAGCAAAACCAGCTGTCCCACAACAATCACTATCACCGTCTATACCACCTACAAAATATAAATTCAAAACATTTGGAATATCATAAACGCTTCTTTGTGTTACATCTGAAACGCCGTCGTTTGTCCCCGTTACAGGGTCTGTACCCCTATAATAGTCGTATAAATCACAGTCTGTAATCCGTTGGCGACTCACTTCATAAAATTCAATATTTGCTTCAGCATAAAAATTGTTTACTTCTGCCATTTTTGTATTCAAGTCGCCATCCGTTAATCCGACAAAACCTGTTTCTCCTCCTGTACATGGCTGCGAACAGGTGTAATTATCTCCTGTCCAACTTGCACATTCAAAAATAATAATATTAACAGGAATACGGAGGTTTCCTCCATTAGCTGTAGGATACGAAGTGGCAGAAATAGTACAAGCAGGATCAACATTATTTCCAGCAGCATTACTTGTAGGAAGCCAACCGTTTGTTCCATAACCTGCAGATAGAGGGGCACAAACCATCTTTTCGGCAGCACTTAATTCTTTGTTTGTTGTTCCACACAAGAAGCCCTCAAAACTACCAGAATTTATAGCTTCTTGAACAGCTGCTTCATGAGCAGCCTTATTAGAAATCTGAGCAGAGAGGGAAAAAGAAAATAGCAACAGCAAGTGAACGATGATGGTATTGAAAGGGGTAAAATTTTTCATGTTTAAAAAAGTATTTGTAAGGTTATGGTTAAATATATAAGAAAATAGAACTGTAGGCTTTTTAATAATTTCAGTTAGCATTAGTGTCCTAGAAAATGTCGAATGGCAAGATTAAATGAGGAAGTTATATATTATATGTTCTAAACATCTGGTTTGTTCTTTATTCAAAATCAAAGAGAGATTAAAAATTTTATAACTGGCTTTATACCGATGCAAATATATAATATTTCTTTCATTTAAATATCATATTAAAATAAATGAACTTATAATTGTTATTTAGAACGCAAAATATAGCTATAAACCCTTAGTAGTAAGTAGATTATTAGAATGCATTCTTTGGCTTTCTCCTATACTGACACTTTGTCATAAATATAGCGCTGGCAAACATATTGATACCATTACAGTAGGATTAGTTACCTTCGCGGAAATTATGCTAAAAAAGTTATTCAATAACATTAAGAATCAATCAAAAGTCAAGAAGAAAATGGCTGAGAAGAACGATAAGAATACGGAAGAGCAAGAAGTGCTTGACCAAACACAATCTGATGCAGAAAACACTGATAATCAGAATGATGCAGAAGAAATAGTGACCGATGAATTGACTGAATTAAAGCAGCAATTAGGGGAAACGAAAGACAAATATTTGCGTCTTTATGCAGAGTTTGACAACTATAAGCGTCGCTCTATCAAAGAACGCTCTGATAATATGAAGCGTGCAGCACAAGACACAATGGCAGCTATTTTGCCAGTTTTGGACGATTTTGACAGGGCAAAAGCAAATGCAGAAAAAAGTGAAGAGACTGCTGAAGTTTTTAATCAGGGAGTAGGTCTAATTGTGCAAAAATTGCATAATATCTTGCAAGGCAAAGGATTAGAGACAATGGAAACAACTGGGCAAGCCTTTGATGCAGACCAACATGAAGCTGTGGCAGAATTACCTATGGGTGATGAAATGAAAGGAAAAATTATTGATACAGCGGAGAAGGGTTATACTTTGAATGGCATTATCATTCGTCATGCGAAGGTAGTAGTTGGAAAGTAAGGAACGCTGAAAGAATAACTTATAAAGGTTTGACAGAGAGAATTTTTTC
>CAZQTE010000058.1:0-19188 GCA_964595615.1 uncultured Saprospiraceae bacterium | reverse complement strand
ACTGAATAATTGTTACACGGTTTTGGAATATCATGTACCATAATTAACTACATTTGCCGAAAGTATCCAGAGACGATTTGACCGTCAACTGTCAACCAACAACTGTCAATTAAAAAAACAATGGACGCATACATTTTCGACGCACTCAGAACGCCACGCGGAAAAGGAAGAAATACAGGTTCACTTTACGAAGTGAAGCCCGTAGATTTATTGGCGACGATAATGAATGGTTTGCGTGATAAACATGATTTAGATACATCACAGGTTGATGATGCCATTATTGGCTGCGTCACACCAGTCCAAGACCAAGGGAGCAATATTGCCAAAGCTGCATTATTATACGCTGGTTGGCATGAAAGTATAGGTGGTGTTCAAATCAATCGTTACTGTGCCTCAGGGCTAGAAGCTGTAAACTTAGCAGCGATGAAAATCCGTTCAGGTTGGGAAGATTTAGTATTGGCAGGAGGAGTTGAAAGTATGAGCCGTGTGCCTATGTGGAGTGACGGCGGAGCACTGATTTATGATCCAGAAGTTATTAATCGAGTAGGCTATATACCTCAGGGCGTTTCAGCAGATTTGATTGCAACTATAGATAATTTCACAAGAGAAGAAGTCGACGCCTATGCATTGCAATCACAACAGCGTGCTAACCATGCGCAGACTAAAGGTTATTTTGATAATTCGATTGTTCCAATATACGACCGTAATGGCTTGTTGATATTGGATAATGACGAATGCATTCGACCGAATACAGATCTTGATAAATTAGGAAAACTACCTTCTGCATTTTCATCAATCGGTGCGCAGGGATTTGCGGATATGGCGATAATGCGTTATCCTGAAGTTGAAGAACTCAATCATGTGCATACCGCTGGCAATTCTTCAGGGATTGTAGATGGAGCTTCTGTTGTATTAGTAGGTAGTAAAGAAAAAGGGAAAAGTTTAGGTTTAAAGCCAAGAGCACGTATTGTCTCGATTGGAAATGTGAGTACCGAACCAACTATAATGTTAACAGGAACGATTCCTGCTACTCAAAAAGCACTAAAAAGAGCAGGAATGACTGCCAAAGACATCGATTTGTGGGAAATGAATGAAGCATTTGCTGCACCTGTTCTTAAATATCAACAAGAAATGGGAATTGACCCTGATAAATTAAATGTCAATGGTGGTGCTATCGCAATGGGACATCCTTTAGGAGCGACAGGAGCGATGTTATTAGGGACTTTATTAGATGAATTGGAGCGCAGAGACTTAAAAACTGGATTGGTGACCTTGTGTGTAGGAGGGGGAATGGGTATTGCAACAGTAATCGAAAGAATATAAATTAGTTACATTTAAATGTTTTCATTGTTTTTCTATTTAGAAGTATAGAATCAATTTTTGCAATATGAGTACGAAAATAGATACTTATTACCCTAAAAATTACATAATATCACTCAAAAAATAAGCTTTGCTTCTTAATTCAGATATTTATTTTTATAAGCGAAATTAATAGACAGCTTTTAGCTAATTTTTTTTTTAATTTATTGTTTATCAGTTGTTTATAGTTTAATACATGTTATTTTTTTTCAATAATCGTATTTTTTTCATGTCACGGTTATAGTAATATTATTGCCTGTATTTGTTAAGTAAATACGATATTTACGACACATTAAGAAAGATAGATATCGGCTAAATAAAAATTACTTTCCTAAATATTGACAAATGAATAAGAATTATTAGATTAATTTTTATTCTTGCCATTCTCTTTATCTTACTTTACTTAAGTGAGTGACGTTATTTATATGGATAAAATTTTAGAGTCAAATTTTTTCGATAGTTTTCTCTTAAAAATCGTTGCATAGTCTACGCTACGGAACTATTTTTAAGAGGAAAATAGCGGAATAAAGGTGCTCTAAAATTATCCATATAAATAGTGTCACTCACTTATTATCCTCCTTAAATCATATTCAGTTTACTATAATATCTAAGCAAAACTGTTTTCCCCTAATTTAATTTACCGATTTAAATTATACTGCCACTATAGCGGTATATGTAAAAATAGCTTTAGCTTGATTTGAAAAATGATGGCTAATATTTTGACAAAAAAATAGGAAAAGAAGTTGGCGCTTCTTTCCCTATACTGGTATGCACTTCTATGTAAGAAGAACAAGACTATCTTTCCTACATAGAAAATCTTGCCAGATTTTATTTTTTCAATTTTATACTGAATTTATTTCATATCTCTAGTTAGAGCGAATGTCTCTTTTTTATATTGAGTCTTTTGCTGCTAAACAAGGCATTCTAATCATTGGTATTTCCTTAATTAAATTCAGACTAATTCACTTTGCAAATTGATGATAGCGTCAAGCGTCATTAGTTTGCCCGATAATTTAATGCTCTTTAACTATTCTTCAATTGTAATCCACATGAAAAACTATTTACTTTCGGCAAGTTTTTTAGTATTGGTAAGTGCAGCATTTGCATTTTCCTTTAATGGCAATTCTCTCAGTAACTTATTTATTTCATCAGACACTGAAATTTCCAGTGAAATAACTCACTCTGCGATGATAATTGCGAATTGTCCCCCCGCCACCGCAGAGCCTTACATTGGAGGTAAGGTATTCAAAGATATTGACATGGACGGTCAAAATGATGCAAACATCGACCAGGCTGTTCCAAATGTTACTATCACGGTGTTTGATTTATCAGGTAATCAAGTAGGCACCGCAACCAGTGAAACTGACGGGACATATCTTGTTAGCTCTGCCTCGCTTAGTGCAAGTGAAAAGTACCGGGTAGAATTTTCAGCTTGGTCTGATGATTACCTACCATCTTTTTCAGGAGTTAATAATGCCTCTGATATTCAATTCGTTACAGGCAGTAGTTGTGGAGTTGATTTCGCATTGACTAATCCTAACGATTATTGTCAATCAAATCCTACTATCGTAACTTCATGTTACGCCGAAGGTGATCAGACAAGCAACACTGATGTATTAGTCTCTTTCGCCTATAACAATCCTACAACTGTTAATCACGAAGCTGTAGCCAATCAAATTGGTACTACCTACGGATTAGCCTATCAAAGAAATTCAGGAAAATTGTTCGCTGCGAGTTTTATGAAACGATTTGCAGGTTTTCCAGCAGGCAATAGCCCCTCATCGATTTATATGATTTCAAATCCTAGTAATGGTGCTACCGAAGCAGGATTATTTGTTGATTTAGATGATTTATCAGGTGCACCAGCAAATGTAGCAGGGGCAGACATCCATGATTTTAGTCTTGACCCTACAAGTGGTGAAATTTTAGATGCTGCAGCCTTTGATGCTATTGGTAAATATTCATTTGGTGACATTGACTTAGCATCAGATGAATTATCTATTTATGCGATGAATCTTTTTGATAGATCCATCTATCAAATACCATTAGGTACCGACCCCCAAAATCCAGTTGCACCGACAACTTTCAGTGAATTAAATATTTTCCCACTAATTGGGAATTTGCCTGGTTTACCCGCAGGAATCACAACTAATGAAATCAGACCTTTTGCACTTAAAGTGCAAGGGGATGTTGTATATGTAGGTGTCGTAACGAGTGGACAGGACGGAAATATAATGCAAGGTTTGATTTATTCATTTGATATTGGAAGTAGTACACCTGCTGCTCCTGTTTTCATTAAAGTATTAGAATTTCCATTAAATTATGATAGAGGTTGTGGTTTTGCATCTCCAAGCGGATGTGCTGGACCTGCGACATGGAATAAGTGGGAAGCAACACATCCAGAATATCCTAATAATTCTGCAATGCCAATATTTACATCTGCAGGAAATGCATTAGAAGAGGCACATCCTCAACCAATGATTACCGATATAGAATTTGATGTCGCTGGTAACATGATTATTGGTATGCGCGATAGATATGGAGACCAATGCGGATTGAATGCACCTTATCCTTCAGGAAATCAACTAAAATATCCCCCTACTGGAGATCCAATTTATATTAACCCTTCTACTGGTGGAGTAACACTGACACCAACTAGTCAAGGTCTATACACTTCAAGGCAAGACGCCTTTGGAGATATTTTAAAAGCAACAAAAGCGGGAAGTTCTTGGAATCTAAACATCGCAGATCATACAGATTCTTCATTATCGATTGGTGTTAGTCAAGCAGGGATTTTAGTCTGTCCTGATAGTGAAAATTCTTTCGGTGAAGATTGTTACCATGCGGATGGCTTCTTACATGAAGAGACAGCAATGGGCGGTTTAGCAGTCTTATTGCGAAATAATCAAGTCGTTACACCATCTATGGATCCAGCGCAAAATGCATTCTCTAATGGTATTGATTGGTTTGATGCTTCAAGTGGTTCTTTGACACAGTATTTTGAAGTTTTAACTGGGGCAAACAGTCCTTTTGGAAAAGCATACGGATTGGGTGAAATCGAATTTATCTGTGATATGCCTCCCGTTCAAATTGGAAATTACGTATGGCAAGATGATAATAATAATGGTATTCAAGATGCAAATGAAACAGGAATTGGAGGAGTTGATGTTGTTTTATATAAAGGCACAACCCCAATAGCAACAACGGAGACTACGGCTGATGGAAGTTACTATTTTAGTAATCAGTCAGCAGCAGACCCCAATTTAGCTTGGTTGGCAGGTGGTATAGATACTAAAGTTTTAGCAGAAACAGAATATACTGTAAGAATTGCTAAGGCCTCTGGCACTAATCCTCAAGCGGCATTAGCAGGCTTATCTCCTTCTGAAGCAAATGTAAATAGTAACAGTACAGATAGGATAGATAGCGACGGAGTATTAAGTGGAACTTATGTAGAAGCTACTGCAATGTCAGGTAAACCAGGGGAAGCAAAACATAGCTATGATTTTGGTTTTTCACCTTGTCAAACAGAAATTATAGCTTCCACTATTACTTCTTGTTCTACTGGGAACTTTACAGCTTCCATTTCTTTAGACTGGACCAGTGCACCGACTACTGGAAATTTGGAATACAGCGTAGACGGGGCTGCTTATCAGACCTTAACTAGAACAAATTTTTCTGCAGACGCAACAGCAGAGTTAATAGAAATTCCAGGTTTAATCTGTAATGCGACCAAAAAAATCTCCATTCGTTTCGAAGATACGCCCGACTGTTTTGAAGAATTAGTTTTTCTTTTCCCTCCTGCTGACCCCGCAGGATACTTTTATTGTGATAATACTGGAGCTATAGTTACTGGAGGAACAATTTCGGTAACTCCTCCTTCAGGAGGAAGTGTGGCAATTAGCGACACAGGGGTAGATGGATATTATTCTTGGGTTGCTACAGGTAGTCCAGTCACAGAAGGTCTTTATACTATGAGTTATAACCCTCCTCCAGGGTACACAGTATCAGGAACACCAGGGGGCGCTACTGGTGATACCGATAATATTTGTGACCCTTCGTTTGGCTCGGAAGATAATCCTTCTAATAATGACCCACTTCTTATTGGCACGACAGTCAATGCGGGAGGGACTGCATTAGATGACTTTTCAGCAGCTTCAAATCCCTATTTCTTAGAGTTTAATTTAATGCTCAACGACCCTTTTGTTGATAATAATAATATCCCATTATCAGGTTGTGCAAACTGCAATATTCAGTTGTCAGCTTCATCGTCTTCCTGTGTAGATGATGGTGATGGAACTTATTCCGCGACTTTAGATGTAACGGTTGAATGGGAAGATAGCCCAAGTCCTGCCGAAGATATTATAGTAACACTAAACGGAGCAAATGCGCAAAATATTACAACGACTGCAGGAAGTTCGGGTTCTCAAACTATTCAGTTTACAATTGATGCAGACGGTAGTAATTTACTATTGAACGCAGAATTTGCTACAACAACATCTTGTTCTAATGTCAAAAGTTTTAAAGCGCCATCTCCATGTGTTCCTGATTTAGGAAGCAATCCAGGCGCAATCTGTGCTACCGCAGGTGCAACAGATATTGCTGGTACAGTCTGGGAAGATTATGATTATAATGGTGCTATGGATGAAAGTTCTATTATTGGCGTAGCAGGTATTGAAGTTGTTTTAATAGATGACTGTGGTGCTTCGGTAGCAACAACATATACAGATGCAAGTGGAAACTATCAGTTTACAGGCTTGACGACTGGAATAAGTTATCGGATCGAATTTTCCCTACCAGAAAGCGTTTCTTGTTGGGCAAAACCAACATTTGCAGGTGTTAATGGTGGTACAACCGTTCAGTTTGTAGAAGCAGGTAATTGTGCTAGCTTGGGTATTGCAAACCCAGATAATTATTGTCAACAAAATCCTCCAATTGCAGCTGGCTGTTTCGTTTCAGGAAACATACAGTGGAATTCTAACACACCTGTCATTGTAAAATACAATTACGAATCGGGAACGACCTCTCAAACTAATAATTCAGGAAAAGAAGTAACAGAAACAATTCTGGCGACAGCTTCGCAAATGGGTTCAGTATGGGGAATGGCTTATAATAAAACTAATGATATTCTATATGCTTCTGCCTTTATGAAAATGAGTGCAGAATTTCCCAGTCAAACCAATGGTAGCAACGACCCTGGAAAGATATATGCAATAAACGGAGCGTTGAATGGTACGCCTTCTGTTAGCACTTTAACGACTTTAAATGCAGGCACTGATCCTTTCCCGACAGGAGGAACCTCTGGAGGAGGGTCATGGTCAGAATATCAAAATGGAACTATTATTAACTCTGTAGGCAGGATAGCATTTGGAGATATGGATATCTCGATTAATGATGAATATTTATATGTTTGGAATTTATTTGACAAGACATTATATGAATTGAATAGTGTAGATGGAAGTGTCAGTCAAACTTTTTCTGCCCCTAATTTATTAGGTTGCGACGCCTCAAATGTAATACCAGGAGCTGTGAAATATGATAGTAATACGAGTAAATTACTATTGGGATTGACTTGTAGTTGTGAAACAAGTGGTAGCAATCCAAATATTTATGTATATGAATTAGATCCAAGTAGTGGAGACATGACAGAAGTATTAAGTGTACCCATGAATTATAATCGACAGAGAATTGGTTCAGTATCTAATACTGGTACAGTAGGGGCGGTTAACAATTGGAATTGCTGGTCGCCTACCATGGATTATGTAAATTGGAATGATAATAATCCGCCTTATTATGATAACGGAACAAACTTGACTTACTATCCACAACCCTGGCTACTTGATTTAGAGTTAGATTCTGAAGGGTATTTGATACTGGCTGTTAGCGATAGATATGGGCATCAGGCAGGACCTGGTATGCCAATAGGCATAGGTGGTTTTAGTGCAGGAGATTTATTAATTGCAGCTCCTAGTACATCAGGATATACGATTGAAAATAACGGTACAGTAGGTAGCCGAACAAAAGGATTAACTCATACTTCTCCAACTGATTTAGGCATTGGAGGTACCGAGTTTTTTTATCATGACCGTTTTGGCGTATTTAATGACGGAACAAATGATGATAGTCAAATAGCACACAGTGAAATAGCATCAGGAGGATTGTTGATATTAGAAGGAAAATCAGAGGTGTTAGTGGGCGCTTATGACCCTGCTCCATTACAAGATAACGCAAATTTTGGTTCAGGAGGAGTAATATATTTAAGTACGATGGACGGTAGTCGAACACGTTCGGCAGAATTATACGGACCTGGAGCTTTCCCTCAATATGGAAAAGCAGCAGGTATAGGTGATTTGGAAGGTTTATGTGAGTTAGCTCCTATTCAAATAGGAAATCTCGTATGGAATGACATAGACGGTGACGGTATCCAAGATGCATGCGAAGAAGGAATAGATGGTGTAGTCGTCGAATTAATCAAAGACGGAGCTGTCATTGCCACTACTCAAACAGCTAATGGAGGACAATATTATTTCTCTAACTCAACAGCTACTGATGCTAACCTTGTCTGGACGGGTACAGGAGCTAATATAGAAGTGTTACCAGAGATGAGTTATACTATTCGTATTTCCAACATCTCAGGTGCGACACCTCAATCAAGTCTTATAAACTTATTATTAACAACAGTTAATGCAAATTCTGACAACAGTGATAACATAGATAATGATGCAACGGAAATTAATAACAATGCTGAAATTACTTTCTCAACAGGAGAGAGTGGTTGTATTATACATGAGTTAGACTTCGGTTTTTTACCAGATTGTACAATTTTAACATTAGAAATTGAACAAAGTGGAAATACAGTTTCTACAATCTGTTCAGGTGAAAGTATTGATTTAAAAATTACACATTCTTCTAATCCAGGCGATATGGCAATCTACCAAGGACCTGCAGGTTTAACGGTTACGCAATTATATGACTTCGCCAATCATGGAGTAAATGGAATTACGGCAGTAAATACAGCACTTTCACCAGTTTCTTCTACTTCGACGATGACTTCTGAAACAGGTTTAACACCTACTTCAGAAACAACTTACTACGCGATTTTAGCAAATGGAAATACTTTCATCAATGACCCGGATTGTTTGCCATTCTCAGAAATGACACTTCCTGTCTTTACTCAAACACCAATAGCAACTCTCGTTTCAGACCTACAAGATTTGTGTAGCGAGGATAGTCCTTACGTATCAGGTACAGAAAATATCGTTGACTTACAAAGCTACATCACCAGCGGTGATACAGGCGGAACTTGGGCATCAACAGACGCGCCAGCAAGTTCATTAGTCGGTTCTGTTTTCACGGCAATACAAGCAATGGAAGGTACGACGTATAATTTCACTTATACCATTGAAGGGATGACAACTGCCCTAGGTTTATGTGATGATAATGTGTATAATCTACAAATCGCAGTAAACGATTGCTATGCAGCTATTGGAAATTACGTCTGGGAAGATACAAACGGTAATGGCGTACAGGACGAAACAGGAACAGAACAGTCGAACATCAAAGTCATCTTATTCGAAGCAGTTAGCGGCGTAAAAGGAGATATGGTGACCATGACTGAAACAAATACTAATGGAGAATATCTATTTGACCTCTTATTACCTGGAGAATATGCTATTCAATTTGACCTACCTAACTCTACTAACACAAGTGCAGCAGATTTTTTAATTACTGGTCAAAACTCAACAGTAGCAAGCGCAACCGCAGCAAACAATAGTGACGCAAACCCAACAGACGGATGTACTGCAGGTTACGTCCTTGCTGCGGGCGATGAAAACCTAACAGTTGATGCAGGTTTAATTAAATTAGCGAGCATCGGAAATTATGTTTGGGAAGACACTAATGCTGACGGCGTACAAGATGAAATAGGAACAGGTATTGAAAATGTTTTAGTTATATTAACGGGAACAGATGGATTAGGTAATGCAGTATCCGAAACGACAAATACTCTAGCAGACGGCTCGTACTTATTCGATGATTTGGTTCCAGGTGTGTACGAGTTGACATTCGAAACACCCGCAGATTACATACCAACGGGCAAAGACGACCCAAGTAACAATGGAATAGGTGACGATACTGACGACTCTGACGCATCAATCGTAGACGGAACAACAGGAACTACAATTCTTATCTCTGGCGAAGATGATGATACTTATGACGCAGGTTATTTCGAATCAGCAAGCATCGGAAACTTTGTTTTCGAAGACTTCAATGACAACGGCGCACAAGACGCTGGCGAAACAGGTATTGAAGGCGTAACTATTGAATTGACTGGAACGGACGGCTTAGGCAATCCTGTAACTGCAACAACGACAACGGCAGCCGACGGAACTTACATCTTTGAAGACTTAGTACCAGGTGAATACAATTTGACATTCACTGTACCAACGGATATGCAATCAAGTGACTTAGACGCAACAACACCACTTGGTGATGACAGCGACGACAGCGATGCAGACCCAGCGAATAATTGGGAGACAGCTGTAACAGTATTGATTTCTGCTGAAGATGATGATACCTGGGATGCAGGTTTCTACGCAACGGACTTCGGTGATAATCCTGACAGTTTCGGAACGGAAGAAGGGTCTAATGGTGCAGTTCACGTTATCAGTCCAGGTAAATACTTAGGTGCAGGTGTAGATGCGGAATTAGACGGTTCTGCAACAGTACAAGCTGACGGTGACGATAATAACGCAAGCACATACAACGAAGGTACAGTTGACGCATCAGGAAATGACGACGACGGTATCGTATTCAACACGCCATTGATTGCAGGTCACGAGGCTTGTATCACGGCAACGGCGACAGTATCAGGAAATGCTCCTGCATACTTGACGGGTTGGATTGATTTCAATGGCGATGGTACATTCTCAGCTGATGAACAATTACAATTCACCGCAGGCGCAGACGCACTTATCGCTACAGGAACAACGGAATACTGTTTTAAAGTGCCAGCAAATGCAACATTTGAAGGTGGGGAAACACACGCACGTTTCCGTTTATCTTGTGAAACAGGAGTGCAGCCAACTGGACAAGTCATTGGTGGGGAAGTAGAAGATTACTACATCCCATTGATGAAAGTGGGTAACTTAGTATGGCAAGATGTGGACAACGAAGGTGACCAAGATGAGTTAGATGAATATGGTCTAAATGACATCGTAGTTCATCTAACTTGGGCAGGTGAAGACAATAACTTCGGTACTTCTGATGATGTTATTTTCATTGACACAACAGCAACTGAAAATGGTGTTGACGGTAAATACTGCTTCATTGGGGTAACGCCAGGTAATTACGAAATCAGCATTCCTGAATATCCAACAAATTTCCAACAAGCACCAATTGATGCTACAGGAGATGATACAACGGATAACGACGGTGACAATTACCAATTCACAATAGTAAGCGCAGACGGTCAACCAATAGGTGAAAACAGTACAGGTGACGAACCAGGAAATGTATTCCCTGACAGTCAAGATGACTTAACGATTGACATCGCATTAGTTGCCTTTGATTATGGTGATTTACCAGATGATTTTGGAACAACAATAGGTAATAGTGGTGCAAATCACGTATTAGAACCAGGTTTATTCCTTGGTGTCCGCGTTGATGCAGAAATGGACGGGAATCCTGACCCAGATGCAGGTGTTATGCATGGTGGCGACAACGATGGCGGCGCACAAGACCCAATCACAGGAACAGTGGCAAGTGATGAAGAAGGTATCGAATTTTTGACGCCATTCATCCCTGGAAATCCAGCATGCATTCGTGTAAATGGAGCAATTCCTTCTGGGGAAGCATATCTCAAAGCATGGATTGATTTCAACGGTGACGGTGACTTTATCGACGATGCAAATGAAGAATTAATATTCATGGAAGTTGACGCGACACCAATCACACCAACGAATGAAATGGCTTATGGTACAGGTATAATTTCTCAGAAATTGACCTTTATGGTACCCGCGGACGCAACATTTGACGGTGGAGAAACACACTTCCGCTTCCGTTTCGGACGTGACCAAGATGTTTCATTCACAGGTGAAGCAAGTGGTGGAGAAGTAGAAGATTACTGGAGACCATTATCCAAAGTCGGTAACTTAGTATGGCGTGAGTATGACGAAGAAGGTGACCAAGATGAAGCAGCAATCTTAGGATTAGACGGCGTCCAAGTCAACTTGATTTACGAAGGAGAAGATGCAACTATCGGCACAGCTGATGACATCACATACACGACATTTACCGCACCAGAAGAAGGTGTGAATGGTAAATATTCATTTTGTGGATTGACGGCGGGTAACTACCAAGTAGTGCTTCCAACTATTCCAGAGAACATGATTGTTTCGCCAACAGAAGCAATCGGAAATCCAATCTTAGATGCAGATCCATTAACGGTAGATTTATTCATTGAAAATGCACAAGCACTCTTCCCATTTGAAAATGGAATGGGTGATGATGCACCGTCAGCATTCCCAACAGAAAATGACTTGTTGGTGATTGACTTTGCCTTCAGCGCATTAGATTTCGGTGATTTACCAGCATCATTTGCGAATACAACAGATGCAGACAATGGTGCCTACCACGTTATCAATCCAAGTCTTTACTTAGGACAAGGTGTTGATGCAGAAGTAGACGGTTCACCAGAAAATCAAGCAGGTACGAATGGTACAGGCGGTGACGACCAGACAGTTTCTACAATCCAAGAAGGTATTGTAGCAGCAACGGGTAGCGATGAAGACGGTATCGAATTCATTTCTCCAATCATTCCTGGTGAGAAAGCTTATGTTCGTGTTTCTACACATGCAGCAGCTAATCCAGCAGTATTAAATGCTTGGGTAGATTATGACGGTGACGGTACATTTGCGGCAGACGGTAGTGAGCAAATCTTATGGAGGGGTACTGATGCAACGACTTATGCACCAACAGCTGAGGGAATAATTCCGCAAGGTGACAATACACAAATCATGTGTTTTGAAGTACCAGAAGACGCGGTCTTTGCAGGTGCAGAAACACATGTTCGTGTACGCTTAAGTAGTGCCGGCGGTCTTTCTCCAAATGATAAAGCATTGGATGGAGAAGTCGAAGATTACTACATTCCTATGGTGAAAGTGGGGAACTTAGTCTGGCGTGATTTAGAGATTAATGGTGTCCAAGACCCAATTGATTTGGGAATGAATGACATCTTAATTGAGTTGACGACAGAAGGACCAGATGGTACGATTGGTACGGCTGATGATTATGTTTATCAAACAACCTCTGCAACGGATGTAAACGGTCAAGACGGACATTACCAATTCTGTGGATTATTAGCAGGTGATTATACATTGACATCTTATGGAGACGGTTCATTGCCTACCATTTCAAATGAAGCAGGTGTAGCCGAAGACATGGATAGTGACGGTGTAGAATTAGTACCTGACGGACCAGAGGTAGTAGCCTTTACGATTGTTGACGCGCCAGTCTTGAACAATCAACCAACAGGTGAAAATGGTATTGGTGATATTCCAAATGATGTAAACTTCCCTGATGCGAATAACAATATCGAATTTGACTTTGGATATCAAGGTTTAGACTACGGTGATTTGCCAAATACATTCGTGACTTTACAACAAGATGGCGGTGCAAGCCACGTTATCATTCAAGATATTTTCTTAGGAGATAGAGTTGATTTAGATATTGACGGTGCACCAACTTATGAAAGTAATGGTGATAACGAAAGCCCAAGTGCTTACACTGTAGGTGCCGCAACTACTACAGGAAATGACGAAGATGGTATTACATTTTTGACTCCATTAATTCCAGGAAAGAAAGCAACAATTCAAGTTAAACATACATCGACTATTGGTGATGCATTATTAAATGCATGGATTGATTGGAATGGTGACGGTTTATTTGCTGCGGATGGAACGGAGCAATTAGAATGGATTATTGTTGACGGAAATACTATACCACCTACTAAAAACGGACTTTTACCGACAGGTACAGCAATAACGCAAGATTTCTGTTTTAATGTACCTACAGATGCGACATTCGAAGGAGGTGAAACGCACATCCGTGTTCGTATGAGTACTGCGGGAGATTTGACACCGACTGGTTTAACCGTGAATGGTGAGGTAGAAGATTACTATTTACCATTGGCGAAAGTCGGTAATGTAGTTTGGTTTGATGAAGACCTTTATGGAGATGAAGATGAAGCAGCGCAAACTGGTATTAATGATTTTCCTGTTGAATTAGTTTACGCAGGTAAAGACGGCATTTTAGATACAGACGATGATATTCTTTATACAGAAATCACTAAAAATATCAACGGTCAAGACGGTTCTTACTACTTCTGTGGTTTGATTGATGCAAATTACCGCTTACAATATTCTGAATATCCTGCGGGAATGATTTCAGCGATATTTGATAATACGGGCAATGATTTTAACGATAATGATGCAGACTTTGACTTTGTTAGCTTCGCAATAGAAAACGGCGCAGAAACGAACGTTCTTAACGAAAACGAAGTAGGCGACGATACAAATCCGGATAACTTCCCAGATATTAGAACGAATGTATCAGTTGATTTTGCATTTATAAATATGCCAAGAGTCGGAACATCTTTATCTCTACAAGGAGTACAAGAACCGACATCTGAAACCTGTGGAAACTTTGATGCAATCTACCAATCTTGTATTCAAAATACAGGCGATACACCATTAGAAAACATTCAAGCAATGTTTGATTTTGCGGCAGCAGATATGTTTGGTGATGCTTATGTTAGTTTGTCTGTGGCACCAATTATTTTGAGTGATAATACACAAGAAACGCCACAATTTAGCGCAGCATTTGACGGCAGTACGGCAGGCAAAAATCTTTTTGACGGAACGAGTGGTTTACTCTTTCCAACAGAAGAAATTTGCATCCAATTTACAGTAGAGTTGCGCCCTGTAGCAGAAACAGCACCTCCAGTTATGCAAATTCAAAGCATGGTCACAGGTGGCGCAGTTAACTTTGACGGTACCCCAATTCCTGATGTATTGAACGGACTACCACAATTCATCGCTGATGATTTATCTGACGACGGCTTATTGGCTAATGATACCAATCCGGAGTCTGCCAATGATACTGGTAGTGTAGATGATGCAAGCGCATTGAATGATTGTTTTGAGTCGAATGCATTGGCTTGTAATGACTTAGTTCAAATCAGCGTAGACGAAATGTGTAGCGCAGGTCTGACAGAGGATATGGTTTTAGAAAATCTGGATGATGCCTGTGGAATAGGAGCATTGCCTTTAGGTGGTTTCTACACGGTTACTTTGATGAATAATCTTGGTCAGCCTATACCAAATAATGAAGTCACAGCAGATATGTACGGTGAAGAACTTACTGTAAAAGTGAGACACATCGTTAGCTGTAACGAATGTTGGGGACAAGTCATTGTCGAAGACAAAAACGCACCTGAGTTCGATTGTCCAACTGACCCAATTGTAGTTGATTGTACAGATGACTTGACTGCTATTGCAGTACCAATCGCAATCGATAATTGTAACAGCAACGGCGTGACAGTTACATTGGTTAACGAAAGCACAAACGACGACGATGTATGTACGGCTGTAATTATCACACGTGAATACACAGCAATCGACGAGCAAGGCAATCAAACGGAAGAAAACTGTATCCAAACGATTGAAATTCAACCGATTGACGCAGTTGATTTCCCTGAAGATGTAAATTGGTCTTGTGAGGAATACGCAGCAAATCCGTCTATTACGGATGCAACGCAAGCAGGTTCTGGTATTCCAAATGTATCAGAAGGAACTTACTGTAATTTTGGAGTAACATCAAGCGATGAAATTGTGAGCGTTTGCAGCAGCACTAACACATTCAAAATTATCCGTACTTGGACAGTATTGAATTGGTGTACAAATAGCTTAGTAATAACCGATATCAACGGCGATGATAACATTCAAATTATCAAAATATTGGATGATGTAGCACCAGTTATTACAGCTGAAAGTGTAGCATTGAGCGCAAACGTAGCGGGCGAACACCCACAACCGTGTTTATCAACAGGCGCATTGCCAGCAGCAAGTATCACAGATAATTGCTCAGGTGTCGCAAGTGTTGAAATCCACACGCCAATCGGAACTATCTTCGGCAACGGAGGTAATATCCCAGAGCCAGGCTTAGGAATTGGTACACACGATGTGACTTATGTAGCGACCGACGGATGTGGAAATACATCGGAATTAACAGTTCAAGTAACAATTGCAGATGATTTGACACCAACACCAGTTTGTGAAGAAATCACACAAGTGGCAATTGGCGGAGACGGTATCGCAACAGTAGCGGCGGAGACTTTTGATGACGGTTCTAACGACAATTGTGGTATTGATTACTTCGAAGTACGCCGCATGACTGATAACTGCGCAATCGCAGGAAATACAATATTCGGTGAGTCCGTACAATTCTGCTGTGCAGATATTGAAGCGACAGACATCATGGTTGAGTTCCGCGTGGTGGATTACTATGGGAATGCAAACTCTTGTATGGTACAAGTTATTGTCGAAGACAAATTAGCACCAATCAAGTTGAATAATCCTGCGGATGAAGCGATTGATTGTGATGATTACTTCGTGAATATTGCTCCAGCATTAGACCTCGCAGCAGCAAATAATGAGACGAACCCACAAATCTTAATTGATATGTTTGGCGAAGCAATTTATGATGATAATTGCGAAGCTATTGTAACAACAGACTTCATTGTAAATGTGAATTCTTGTGGTCAAGGAACAATCACGCGTACTTGGGCAGCAACTGACCCAAGTGGAAATATTGGACAATCTTGCACACAAGTCATCACTGTAAATCACGTCAACGATTGGAATGTACAATTCCCCGCAGATGTGGATTTAAGTTGTGAAGCTGGACAAGACGAATTAGACGGTCAAGACTTCGGTGAGCCGACTATTTTTGATGATGATTGTGAGTTAATTGCAATGAGCAGCGATGACCAAGTATTTGATGTAGTTGAAGGTGCTTGTTACCAAATGATACGTACATGGACAGTGATTAACTGGTGTGTCTATGACGGCGACAATCAAAGCGATGATACGATAATTGGTACGCGCAGACTACGCGACGGCAATGACGGTATCATTACTTACCAACAGCAAATCAGAGTAACGGACGAAGTAGCACCAGTGATTGCTAATCCTGGTACACAATTCCACTGTATTGACACAGAAACGGATGCAGACGGCGATTGTGATATGAATATCCAATTGGACGAAGCAACGGTAACTGACTGTTCTGATGATGTGACTGTAACTTATGCAGTAACTGGCTTGGGCACAGGACGCAACTACGCAAATGTAGCACCAGGTATCTACGAAGTAATAGTAACGGCAACGGATGGATGCGGTAATCAAACAACGATTACTTACGACTTAGATGTACGCGATTGCAAAGCACCGATACCATACTGTGTAGCCAACTTGATCATCGAATTGATGCCAATGGATGAAGACGGCGACGGTATTCCAGATGCAGGCATGGTTGAAGCATGGGCAAATGACTTTAATCTTGGTTCATTTGATAACTGTACAGCTGAGGAAAACTTAGTATACACAGCTACAATTGGTGAAGACAACTTTGATGCATCAAGTTCGAATTTACTATTCGACTGTACAACGACTGGCGCGCAATCTATCTACGTTTACGTAACGGATGAAGCGGGCAACACAGATTACTGCTTAACAACGGTAATGATTGAGAGTGTTGATAATGTATGTCCAGAAGACCCAACACCTTCTGACCCAATAATTGCAGGAGCAATTATGACTGAAGAAGGCAATGGTGTTGAATTGACTGAAGTACACGTAAACGGTGCAACTAACAGCATGGAAATGACCAACGAAGCAGGTCAACACACGACAACGGTGATGCAAGATGGTGATTACACCGTAAGCCCACTACGCGATGATGACCACGACAATGGTGTGACAACATTTGACTTAGTTCTTATCCGTCAGCACGTATTGAATACGAATCTGTTAGGTTCGCCATACAAATTGATTGCTGCAGATGCGAATAATAGTGGAAGTGTAACAACATCAGATATCGTCTTATTACGTCAGTTGATTTTGACGATGATTGATGAATTGCCAGCGAATACAAGTTGGAGATTTGTAGATGCAGCTTACGAATTTGAGAACCCAGCCAACCCTTGGGCGACTCAATTCCCTGAAATCACAAACTACAACAATGTTGACGCAGACATCTTAGACGCGAACTTCGTCGGTATCAAAATCGGTGATGTAAACGGTACAGCGCAAGCAAACTTGACACAAGATGCAGACGAACGCAGCACAGGAGAAGTAATCTTCCGCACACGAGATGCAGATTTGATAGCAGGGGAGGAGTACAGCATATCTCTCGCGACAGTGAAGGAACTTGTGGGTGCGCAGTTTACCTTAGACTTCGATACAGATGTCTTAGAGTTTGTTGCATTGGAAGAAGAAATGAATGCAGAAAACTTCGGTTTGACAAAGTTAGAACGCGGAGCAATCACGGTAAGCGTGAACGACCGTCAACCGACAACCGTCAACTGTCAACTAATCTTCAAAGCATTGAAAGACAGCAAATTAAGTGAAGTCTTAAACATCAGCAGTCGCTTTACAAAAGCGGAGGCTTATGATACAGATGATAACTTATTGGACATCAATTTAGAGTTTGGAACGGAAGAAAATCCAACTTTTGTTTTACTACAAAATACACCAAACCCTTGGTCTGAGAAGACAACGATTGGTTTCAATCTACCGACAGCTACACGTGCAGAAATCCGCATCCACGATGCATCAGGAAAAACTCTACGCATAATTGAGCAGTCATTTGAAACTGGATACAACGAAGTAACATTAGACGGAAAAGGATTAGGCAATCAGTCTATACTTTTTTATACAATAAAGACGAATACGCACTCTGCCACAAAGTCTATGGTTAGAGTGAAGTAATGGTTTCATGAGGAACTTAGATTAGTCTATCTAAGTAGAGCATAGGGGTAATCTCTTGACAGCTTTTGTTGTTGGGGATTGCCCCTTTTTTTGTTTTAATTGCTTAGTTTTACAGAAGACAATAGGATTGTATTAAAACTCATAGAATGAAATTGTACTCTTTGGTAATATTGTTAGTCGTAGGATTTGCACAGGCAATACAAGCCCAAGGCAATCATGAAATTTTAATTGTCCCATCTGAAAATGATACATTGACTTCTGATAAAGAACTTGTTGAAGAAAATAGAGAAAGCGAGATAAAGTATGTAGAAACTGAAAATGATAAAGGAAATAGAGTTTCTTACAGATATAACTTCGTCTGGCAATATGGGGGAGAATCTAAATTAGCAGTATTTCTTCCTAAATTTAATGCTTTTAGAGTTCACGATTTAAAATTCCTTAATCCGTATTATGGACTTGAAGCAGGAATACATCCATTATTAGTTTCGGCTGCTTTTACTTTTAGTGGAGTATGTGGTGTCGAAAAAGGCATATTTAATTTAGAAACGTCTTTGAGTCATTTTAGAACGACTAAGATTAATGATGGCAATGGCGGACTAAAAGGACCGTATAGTCAAAACTCGTTTAATTTAAAATTGGGAATTCGTATAAAAAAGATATACCTTAAGATTGGTAGGTCATTTCTGTTAAATGAGAACGTACCTGTTGGTCAAGATAGGATTCCTTTATTTGGTATTGGAGAAATAAATGGGAAGGTGTATGGGGTTGAAGTGCAGTATGTGTT